>JAISNS010000260.1 GCA_031276105.1 Dysgonamonadaceae bacterium | reverse complement strand
CCAAAAGACTTATTATCTGGAATCGGATGTGGAAAAATTTATCGGAGAACACTTTACAAGAAATTGTAAATCTATTCAATTCCGTTTACGGAAAAAGACAGTATTGTCGGCAACGAAGTCTCAACGGCCACTGCCGGCGGCGGATTAATCCGTTCCGGAGCAGGAACAACGGCTTCGCCCTACACGCTCGGAATTGCAAGCAACGGCGTTACTAATTCGCATCTGGCGGACAATGCCGTAACCGCTGCGAAGATTGCCGACGGTACGATTGCCAATGCCGATATAAACGCTTCGGCGGCTATCGCTTTGAACAAGTTAGCCCTGCCTACAAATGCCGTTGCGATGAAAGTTAACGCTTCGCCGATTCATAATAAACCTATTTGCAAAAGAATTTTTTTATTTGCGTTTGATTACCTGCGGCCACTTTAATCAAATAAACTCCCGGAAATAAATTCCTGACTTCCACCTCCGTTCCCGGGCGTTGCTTTTTTCCCGACCGAACCGTTTTTCCCGTTACGTCATATATTTCATAATCAAACGGAGATTCCGAATTTACTTTGAAGCGGTTTCCTGAAACTGAAATCAGGTTTTGCTTTTCCGTAACGGGTATTTCTGATGCTGTACCCGTTTCGTAAGCTCCGATGCAGGCCTTGCCTTCCCGGTTGCGAAGAATGCCCCGTTGATCGTACTGTAAATAACCGAGTGTGTTTCCGTCATTATCTACGTCAATGTCCCATGCCGATTCCTGCAAGCGGTCGAAGGGGATGATTTTAATATTCAACCCGCCGGATGTTTCATCCAAAACACGGATTGTTGGCGTCGATCCGCCGTTCATTCCGGCAAATCCGGTGAGTTTATTGCCCCAAACGGAAACATCGAATGTTTTTGTGAGCGCAAGGATGGATGATTCAAAATCCTGTCCGGCAAATATATCTCCGGCAACCGGGTCAATATTGATTCCCTGATTTGTTCCAAACAGATTATGTTTCAGCGAGTAAACGACTCCACCGGTTTTGAAAACGTCGCCACAACCGGATGCCGAATAATTTCCGGCAATCACGTTGTTTGCCATTTTTACCTGACCTTGGCGGGCAAAAACAGCGCCTCCTAATTGGGAAGCTATGCTTCCGTCTTCGTTTCGGGCGTCGCAGGAATTTGCCAGAATCGTATTATTGACGAGGTTTACCCAACCATTGGTATGAATACGGACATATACGGCGCTGCCTCCCCGGTTTGTTCCTCCGGCATTTTCGCCTTCCACCCGGTTGCCGGCAAAGGTGTTGTTTACCAAAGTAACCGTTCGTTCCGGCAACAGGGCTGTGTTGTAGACCGTAAATGTTCCGTAGCTTCCGGAATGGTTATCCAAAAATGTATTCCCCGAAAAATATGCTGACCGTGCATTTTTCAGAAAAACCGAGGCACCTGCTGTTGACCGGTTATATTGGAAAAGGGTATTGGTTACGTTTACAATGGCTTCGCCGTTTATAAACAGGGCGCCGCCATCTCCGGCGCCCTGATTTCCAGTCAATTTACAATTGTCCATATTCAAGTTGGTACGTACATGAATAGCGCCTCCTCCGGCTGCCGAGCAATAATTGCCGGAGAGTGTTACCTTTTTCAGCGTAACCGAGTTTCCCTGTATCATCATTCCTCCTCCGGTGTCATACCCGTTTGTGGCGGCATAACCCCCTTGAATTTTTATATTTTCGATGGTGACATGGGTAGCATCACTCCATACACGTACCACTCGGTAACGATTGTCTTCATATCCGGCCATGAGTTGCCCTGTTGTTTCGTCATACACGTCATTGCCTTCAACATCGCCGCTCAAGAGCGTTGTTTCCGGTGTAGTGTTTATAAACGTTTCATCGTATCCGCCGATGATGACTACTCCCTTTTTTATGTCGAAAGACGTAGCGGAAGGGATGTACTTTCCGGAAGTGATACGAATCGTGTCGCCCTCCCCTGCTACGGCAAGCGCCTGTTCGATCGTTTTGAAAGGATGCTCTTTTGTCCCGTCGCCAATCGCATAGAGCAGGGGATGTATCCCAAGCAGGAGCAGAATAATCGACCGTTTGTTCATGGCCATTTTGTTATGAAAACAGGCGTTATAAAATAATTTTCCTGACGGTTTCTGCGCCCGGATAGTTCACTCTCACAATATAAACACCTTGGGGTAAAGAAGAAAGATTAAGGTTGAATGAGCCTTTTTGCCGTTTTTCAATCTGTTTTTTGCCGGAAACATCATATACGGTGCAAACAAAATCAGCCGTGCCGTTTACATGTAATTGTTTGTTATAGAGAGAAAGAATGTGCCTTCCAGATACCGATACCGGATTGGCACCCGTTTCGATGGAGTAATAATCATAAGCGCCGATGCAGGCTTTTCCGGTAAGGTTGCGATTTTCGCCCCGTTGATCCGTGTTTAAAACATCTTCCAGGTCGCCATCGTTATTCAAATCCGTGTTCAATGTCGCTTCCGAAAGTTGCGTTGCCGGCAAACAAGCAATTGTTTTTCCGGTAGCTATGGAAACGGTCGCATCGTTGATTTTTACGGTTTCCGTAGTTCCACCATTATTTGTGGCTTCGGCTTCAAATACATAAGCGGTAGCATTCCCATCAAAAATTTGTGCCAGCAAAGCCAATCCGGTCGCTTTGTTTGTTCCCAGTGTAATGTCTTTGTCCGGATCAATAAACGCACTGACAACGCCGCCATAAGTGTATACGTTATAACCGAGCGACGTAATCTGTTGCTCTCCTCCATTGTGATAAATGTCTTCTCCGTCGGGGGCAAAATTTCCGGCAATGACATTGTTTGCCAGAAAAAGATTTCCGGCACGGCTGTAAACGGCTCCTCCTTCACCGGTATCAGTTCCGTCTAATGTCTTATTTCCTAAAATGGTGTTGTTTACTAAATAAACGTTTCCGCCCCAGTTCACATAGACAGCTCCCCCGCCGCCGTTGTTTTTGTTGGTTGCGCTGGATATGTCGTTATTTACAAACGTGTTGTTTACCAATACAACGGTGGTTTCGTTTCCTGCGCCATACAGGGAGCAGGTGCCGTAACGGGAAGTTGTATTCCAGTAAAACGTATTGTTTGCGATATACGTTCCGGTTGTGCCTCCAATCATCATTGCTCCGCCTCCGCTATCGGCCTCGTTTCCGACGAACATGCAATTGGTTACTGTGGCAATTCCATTTTTGACGTACAATCCGCCTCCGTCGTTTCCGCTTTTATTCCCTAAAAACGAAACTTTATTGGCTTCAATGTTTGCATTGGAATAGATTCCCGCTCCGGGTTTCCCAGCATTGGAGTTTCCGGTAACAATTACGTTTTCAAGTTTCAATGCTCCAAGGCTGAAAATACCGCCTCCGTTTTGTGATTTGGGTTTGCCGGCAACATCATTCAGATTGGCATTTCCTCCTTGTATGGTCAGCCCTTCCAGTGACAAAGTCGCTCCTTCATTGACTGTAATCACATGATAGGAGTTGTTCTCGTTGGAGGAAGCGATACCCAATACCGGGTCATAAAAGTCGTTTCCATCTAAATCACCGCTAAGGATAGTGGGATAATTTTCCGGTTCATCGGTTTCAAAATCAGCCGAGTAACCTCCTTTGATTTGCATGTTTTTGTTGATGACAAAGGTGGAATAGCGTTCTCCGTTGACGGCGTCGGTTTGCGGCAAGTATTTGCCTTCTGCCATGTGAATCACATCGTTTGCGTCGGCAACAGACAATGCGGTGTGGAGTTCTTTGTACGGTTTTGCTTTTGAACCGTTTGCATCCGTGTTTGTGTAAGCGGCCGACACATAAATGTCGGCGGCGTTCGTACTCATGCTTGTCAGCGCGAGTAATAATAGAATAGCGTTTACTTTTTTCATTTTGATAAATAATAAGTTATGAATAGTTTTTAAAAAATTATTTGCAGAAATAGGGGCCATAAGCTGCATTAACCGTATAACCGGTATTGCTGTCGTCAATGATGTAAATCATAAAGTCTGAACCGCCGGGCGAAACGCGAACGACAATGTGCCCTTGGGCGCTTTTCATTTGACCGGTCAAGTCGCCGATCACTATTTTGGCGGCAGGATGCAAGTTGGTGGCGAAAATATCGCGGGCGTCGGCATACAATTGTTTGGCAAGCATCCGAAAAAGAGTGGAATGATTGGGATGCAGCGCGTCGGAAGCCTGTATGACAAATACAAGCGGCGCCAGTGTTTTTATAAAAAGATCGTTGGTGGCGTTGTTGTATCCGTGATGATTGACATTGCAGACTTCGACTTTCCCTACGATTGGGGCTAACGGCGTTTCCAAGTCATGCCATTGGGGTCGTCCGGGTTTGGGGTATCCGGTCAAATCACCGGCATTGAAATAATTGAATTTTCCATACGTGAGTTTGATGCCACAACTTAGCGTGTTTTCTTCCGGTAAGTCGGAGTTGCTCAATCCGTTTAGGTCGGGAAAAAGCGATGTGGTTTGCGTTTCTGTGCCTGTCCACATGACTCCGTTGGCAATCAGGTTGCGGATTTCAAATTTTCCGGCATAAGCGGCTTCCGTATCGTATTTTAATACAAACTGATTGTTTGCGCCAACACGAAACCGCTCCATGAGGTCGGGATTCAATGTTTTTTGATATTCAATGAAATTCAGGTAATTATAAAAATGCGTTTCGCTTTCCGCCGGTTTTACCGTGTTGTAGTCGGGGTAACCGCGGTCGATGATTTTATTTACGGGTATGTATTCGGCCACTTCGGAAATTCCGGTCAGATAGTAATCGGCGTTTGTACTTTTTGTTTTAAAAACTCCACCGATATGATCTTTGTCGAAGTGTGTAGCCAAAAAATAATCGATTATCGCTACTCTGTTTGGCGGCCTGTGGCGCAGGATGTAATCGGCTATCCAAGCTCCGGGCGTTTTGCTGCTGTTGGGGCGGGGCGCCACATGCCGTTCCGAATTGGGATTGTTTGCTCCGGCGTCGATTAACAGGGTTGTACCGTCCGGCAAGATACAGAAGGCGGCGTTCCCGCAACCGGTGTTGATGTGATGGATATCCAGATACCCTTCGCTCCACACTTCTAACGGTTCGCCTTCTGCTTGCGCCGACACGTAAATATTTTTTGCGCTCAATTTGCCTAGGCATGAAAGAAGAAAGAGTATTAGCAAAATCTTTGTTTTCATCGTTTTGTCAATTATTTAATTGTATCCGGGATTTTGGGGAAATCCGGCTGGATTGTTCATGATTAAAACTTCCGATTCAGGAATCGGGTATAATAAGTCGTTTCCGGTAATGTCTAATTTTACCGCTTTCATGGCTTCGATGGCTTTACCTGTGCGGAGTAAATCGAACCAGCGATGATTTTCCAGCGGTAATTCCAACCGGCGCTCCAACCAAACGGCTTCCCGGAAACTGTTCTGGTCCGGAAGTATTGCCGCCGTGTAAAGCGAAGCGCTCGCTCTGCGGCGGACGGCATTTAATGCAGAGAATGCGGCGGCCGTTTCATCGCCGCTGTATGCTACTTCGTTCAACGCTTCGGCATACATCAGCAATACGTCTGCCCAACGCAACACGGGGAAGTCTACGCCTACTCCATTGGTGGAAAGATCAGGAGTGTCGGCATATTTTCGCACAATGAATGTGCTGTTTACCCGGGTATAAGAAAGCAAGGCTTTCCGTTTGTCGCTTCCTTTGTAGCTGGAAAGAAGAGCTGCATCCATGCCGAATTTATTGGTATAGGCGTCGTGAGTAGAACTGCTTTCACCGGGAATGGTTTTTGAAAACCGGACAGCAAAAAGGATTTCTTTATTCATTTTCTTTGTTACATCAAAAACATCTGCTGGAGTGTCCTGTAAACTGTAAGTATCGCTGTAATTGATAACCAAATCTTCCAGCAATGAAGCAGCTTCGCGATATTTCTTTTGAGTGAGGTACACTTTCGCTAACAGTGTTTTGGCGGCGACGGATGTGGCGCGTCCCAAATCTGCATCAGCGGTATAGTTTTCAGGCAATTGTTTGGCAAAATCCAAATCTGCTTCAATCGCCACATAGATATCATTTACGCTTTTTCTTGTCTGTGAATAAGCTTCCTGCGTGGTAATCGGACTGAGAATTAAAGGGGCGTTTCCCCACAGGCGCACGATATTGAAATAGGCCAGGGCGCGGAGAAAACGCGCTTCACCTTCGTATTGCGTTCGCAGACCGGGTTCAACCACTACATCTGTTTTATCAAGGATTTCGTTGAGCCGGTAAATTTGCTTGTAGGTTGTTTTCCACACGTCCCGAATGACCGTGTTGTCGCCTTTTGCTGTGAATTTGTCGATGTTATAATAAATGCCGGCAGCGCCGCCGGGATTATTATCTGCGATGTTGTCGGAGCGGACTTCCATCAGGGTTGTGTAATCGGAACGATACATGCTGTTGGATTGCAACGAGGCGTATGCTCCGTTTAATGCGACTTTCATGTCTTTGGCATTTCGATAAAAATTGGGAGCCGACGCTTCCGAAACAGGGGTGAGTTCCAAAAAATCACTACACGAAGCGAATAGGAGCAAGAAAAAAAATTCCGTTATGTATCTTTTCATCTTATCTGAATTTGAGTTGTTAAAAAATTAAATTTAAACCGATAACTGCCGATTTGGCAAGCGGGTAAGTTCCGTAATCAATACCCGGGGTAAGCGTATTACCCTTCATATCCACTTCCGGATTGTATCCACTGTAGCGGGTGAAAGTAAAGGGGTTTTGCGAAGAAAAATAGAGGCGAATGCGTGATATACCGGCTTGTTTTGTCCATTCTTGCGGCATTGTCATCCCGAAAGTAATGTTGCGGATACGCAAATAAGATCCGTCCTCAATATGCCAGGTAGACATTTGGCTGTTCATGCCGGTTGCCGAACGGTTGGCGCGGTTTACTTGTCCATTACCGGGGTTTTCTTCCGACTTCCACCGGTTCAGTGCATCTATCTGTCCGCTTCCGCCTTCCATGTTATTGAGATAACGGCGGTTAATGTTGGCTATTTCGTTTCCGTATATTCCTTGTAATGCCATGCTTAAATCGAACCATTGGTATTGAAATTCGGTAGAAAAGCCATACGTAAAATCAGGAAGATAATTGCCGGCAATCGTTTTGTCCTGACTGTCGATCACCCCGTCTTTATGTACGTCAACAAACTTGAAGTCGCCCGGATGAGCATTGGTCACCTTGGCTATTCGATCGTCGTTCGGATCATTAGCGATGCTTATTTCCTCCTGATTCATAAACACACCATCAATAACATAAGCATAATAATTTCCGATGGGTTCGCCCACCCGGGTGATAAAATCCATTGTTTCCCCTTTGGAAAATAGTTCATCTACGCCTCCCAAATCCAGCACTTTATTCCGGTTTACGGAAAAGTTCAACCGATTATTCCATGTAAAATGGCGCCATTTATTACGGTTGGATAATGAAATTTCCACACCTCTGTTACTTAATTTTCCAATGTTTTTCAGCACGGTACTAAAACCCGAAAATTCAGGAACGGGAACATTCAGCAACATATCCGAAGTGATACTGTGATATACATCCACTTCTATATTCATTTGGTTGAATAAACCGATTTCCAAACCGATATTGGTCATCGCCGTCTTTTCCCAACCTAAATCAGGATTACCGGCAGAAGTTGGTACCAGTCCGCCGGCGATTGTTTCTGTTGCGCCCAACACGTAATTGTCATCGCCGATTGTGGAATAATATTCATAATTCCCGATGCTGAAGTTTCCTGAAATACCGTAGCTGGCTCGCAGTTTCAATGCGGAAAGCCACTGGCGTTGATTGGCCATAAAATCTTCTTCCGTCACATACCAACCTCCGGAAATGGAAGGAAATGAACCCCAACGGTTATTGCTTCCAAAACGGGAAGAACCATCGGAACGAATGGCTGCGGAGAGAAGGTATTTATTCTTATAACTGTATTGTGCCCGCGCCAGCACGGAGAGTAAAGACCATTGCTGGCGAGTTGTGTCCCAATAGGTTGCGAGGGTAGAAGCATTTAATGTTTCAATCAAATCGTTGGGGTATCCGGTTGCCGTCAGGCGGCTGTTGTCAATAAATTCTTTTTGCGCCATCCATCCTGCGACAAACGACAGCGTGTGATGTTTATCAAGTATGTGTAAATAGGACAGCGTATTTTCCCAAACCCAGTTCAAAACATCTTTCGTTCGGCTTTCGCCTGTCGGAACCGACGGTGGAATCAGATTGATGCTGGTCGGCAATGTGGATGGGCGGAAAATGTTCCGGCGAAAGGTGTTATAGTCGGCGCCTAACGATGTTTTCAGTTTGAGGTCCTTTATCCATTCATATTCGGCATACATATTTCCCAGCATCCGGTTGCGCTGCATATTATCTTTGCGTTCCAGCGCCAGCGCTACGGGATTAATCAAATTGGGGATGCCGCAATCCAGCGTGTGTTGATCGAAATTGTAACTGCCATCCCCGTTATATACGGGAAAAGAGGGCAACATGCCCAAAGCGGTAGAGAGAATAGTTTCATTGGAATAACGGTCTTCCGTGGGCACTAAGTCGTAATCGGAATGGTTGAAACTGACATTGGCGCCAAAGGCAAAACGGTCGTATTGAGCGTCCACTTTTGCACGGGCGCCCAATTGGTTGAATCCGGAACCAAGTACGATGCCTTCTTCCTCTCGGTAATTGACCGACAGGAAATATTGGGTTAAAGGACTCCCCCCGTTGATCGAAATGTTGTGACTTTGCATGGGTGCGGTGCGCAAAACTTCATCCTGCCAATCGGTGTTGGTAAGTCCCGGTTCCCCGTTTAAATAAGGGAAAATGTGGTCGGGTATCAAATAATTGAGTTTTGTGCTTGTCAAAGGTTGTCCCAGTCTTTGCCTGCGTTCATCGTTTGTATCGGTAATACTGCCGGTTATTCCTGCTGCCGACAAGGCTTCCAGATAAGTGGTATTCCGCGCTTCGTACAAGATTTCCGCCTGCTGGTAAGCGTTCATCATTTCAATTTTGCGAGTGGTTTTCTGCCATCCGTAATAACCGTCATACTGAACAACGGGCTTGCTTTCTTTTCCTCTTTTGGTTGTGATGATAACCACGCCATTAGCGCCACGAGAGCCGTATATGGCAGCCGAAGAAGCGTCTTTCAATACTTCAACGGATTCAATATCATTGATATTGATCGAACTCAACGGATTTACCTTCATTCCCGTGGCATTACCGGCTCCGTCCGACACGGGGAATCCGTCTATCACATACAACGGTTCGTTTCCGGCATTGATAGAACCGTTTCCTCTGACTTTGATAGCCATCGTTCCGCCGGGGATACCGTTGGGTTGCAATACTTGAACCCCTGCCAATCTCCCGGTTATAGCCTGATCGATACTGGTTACAGGAACAGCTAATTCGGACGCTTTTATCGAAGCGATTGCCGTAGTCACATCGCGCTTGAGTTGTACGCCGTAGCCGACCACTACCACTTCGTCCAGCAACTGATCATCTTCGCTGATAACAATTTGCAATTCAGTATCATTCCTCAATTTAATTTCTTTGGATGCAAAACCGATGTAAGAAACCGATAGCGTTGAACCGACAGGCGCACTGATTAAAAATTTACCGTCAACGTCCGTCACCGTTCCGGTTTTACCTCCTTTGATGCCGATGCTTGCGCCGATAATGGCTTCGCCTTTTTCGTCAATCACAACGCCGGAATATTTTTTCGCCGGAACGGGTTCCTGATTTCTCTCTTGTTTTTCAACAGTCAGCAAAATTTGCCCGTCACCGTCAATCGTATAAGTGATATTCGTACCTTTGAACAGTTTATCCAGTATAAATTCGATACTTTCATTCGTTACATCAATATTGATTTCTCTTTCCAAATCCAACTGTTCATCACTGTAAAAAAAACTATAGTTGCTGTTTTTCTCTATCTGATAGATGACCTGCTTTATCTTTTGTTTGTTTGCCGAAACGGAAATCTGCGCAAATGCCACAGTTGAAGAAGCTATTGCTAAAAAACAAATTAAAAGGTAAATAGAAATGCTTTTTATATGATTCATTTATTTTTTTATTTTATCATTTGATATTTTTACTATCTTTACAGGGCAAAAAAGGCACAAAAAGGACTTTCGAAGGTTTTTGCCTTCAATAATAAGCGTTTTCTTGATGTAACTTGTTGCTCAAACGGAATGATGCAGGAACATTATCTCGTTTCGTTTTTTGTATTTGAAATTAAGATGTATTCATTGTCTGTTTTTTTATCCGTTTTTATTTATGGGACGGCGAACTTGCTGTAATGACAACAGTTGAATCATTTTCCATCGTACAGCAAACAGGTGAAACAAAAGCAATTAGTTGTAAAATACTTTCTATATTGTTATTGTTAATTTTTCCTGAAAAATGAATGTCTTTCAAATTTTCGGATGCAAATTTCACATGTACGTTATACATGTGTTCCAATACTTTCGCAATATCTTCCAAACGTTCTTGTTCAAATGCCAATTGATTGTTTCGCCAGAACATACTCCTTTCGGCATCCGGCAATACGCTTTTTGTGAACCGGCCTGTATTTCGCGAGAAAGCAAGTCTTTCATTCGGTTTTAACAAATCCGATAGCGAATGATTACTTACCCGCACACAACCATCCAACAACGTAGTCGTGATACAATCGTCTTCCGGATAAGCTTTAACATTGAAACGGGTTCCTATAGCTTCTACAGAAATTCCATCTGCTTTTACTGTAAACGGTTTTTCTTTATTTACATACACTTCAAAATAAGCTTCCCCCTGCAAATAAACCACCCGGTCTTTTCTGTTGTATGTCTTATTGTACGTGATTGAACTGCCTGAATTTAGCCAAATTTGAGTGCCGTCGGGCAGTTGCAAGCCGGCTTTCTGTCCCTTGTCCACATGAACAATCGTTTCATTCTGAGATTGATAAAATTTATTTTCCGAATAGTAATATCCCAAACCGGCAAAAAGGAGCGGGAGTAATACCGCAGCTGCAATACGAGAATATTTTTTCCAAATCGAAAATTTTACCGAAATAAGCGTATCTACATTTATTTGTTTTTCCAATCGCATCCATATCCGTTTTTGTATTTTCGTATCCACCGAAGAAGAGATTCCTTCTTCCCATTTTTCTTTATAAAGATCAAATACGGCTTCTTTCGATCCTGCTTGAAAGAACACTTCCCTCAAATGAGCGGTATCCTCTGCACTTGCTTCTTTTCGGAGGAACTTTTCCAATAATATGTTTAATTCGCTTTTCATTTACTGTTTATAATTAATATACGCAACGACATCATTTTCCTAACAGTGGTTGCATTTTTTGTTATTTCTTAACATTTTTAGGGCGAATTACAGATAGAACCATGTCATGATATTAATATGATTTTTAAGCTGTTTTCTAATAAAATCCAAAGAACGTTTAAGTTGTGTCTCAACATTTTCTTCCGAGATAGAAAGTTTTGTGGCGATTTCTCTATTTTTTAGATTTTCATTAAAATGTAAAAGGAAGACTTTCTTTCTTGCTTCAGGAAGTTTTTCGATCAGTTGCAGAATCAATCCTGTCAAAGAATCGGCGTCAATTTTTTCTTCGGATGAGTAATCCAATTCATTAAACTGACTTTTGAAATGACTTTCATATTTGAATGTCAGCAACATTTTTTCTGTTTCCCGATAGATAAGATTTTTAGCGACAGTAAAAAGATAAGCAGAAAAATTTTTTTCGGGTATAATATTCTTTCGGTGCTCCCAAACCGAAAGGAAAACATTCTGGGTAATATCTTCCGCTAAATTTTTTTCGTATAAAGTAGCCAGAGCGAAATTATATATTCTTGCATTATATTTTCTGAAAATAACTTCAAAAGCATCTTTATTTCCAAGTCGTAGAGCGTTGAGTATTTTCACATCACTTGTTTCCGAATTAGACATTTTTCCTTTGTATTTGCTTATAATAGAATATGTAAACTATTCCTAAAATATGTAAAATAATCACCCGCACGAAGCGGCAATATTGTTAGTTTCAACGATTCCTAATTTATAGTATGGAACGCTTTTCGATTTTAGCAGAGCCGATTGCACAAAGGTTGCGATATCCAACGTGCAACTTTCACTATCCAATTTTTTCGGCAAAATAAGTAAGACAGAATTACATTTTACTGTCTTTTTTGTTACTTTTTTACTACACTTTTCATTGTGTGCGAAAGTGGCAAGCCCCTGCCAACGTCCGGCAAACCCCAGCCATACTCTTCAGAACCCTTTTCCGACGGAAATGCTTCACTTACTTTTGCTCTGCATTTATTATGGATGCAGCAAATTAAAATCAAAAACAGTATGAACGAAAATGATGTATTATTAGTCCGCGAAAAAGGCGGCAACGAACTGAAAACGGCCGGCATAGACAAAAACGGTAAAGTCAAACAATCCAAGAAAGGCAGCGAGAATCCCGATTTATTGAGAATCGACAAAAACGGGAATATGCTCGAAAACTTCTTTGAGAATTTTATGCGTCAGGTCAAAAACCCGACACGCTTTGAGTTTTTCCTTGTTCCGGCAGAGAAATTGAAGGAAATCGTCCGGAAATTACGGGAAGCGTTCAAAAATACGGAAAATCCCGAAAACAAGGCGTTTATCGACCTGTATCGCGTTGACCCGGAAAATTTTCTAAAGAAACAGGCGCAAATCCAAGCGCAAACAGCGGGAAAAAATTATGCCATCAATCCCGGCCTTGTCGATTGGAACAAGTTTGAGAAATACGGCATTACCCGAGAAAACTTGGAAAAAACAGATAATCTGGATAAACTGCTCGATTATCAGAAAACCAGCCTGATGCCCGTTGCTATGAAGTTTGACGGCGAAACGTTGCGCTCCGACGCTCGTTTTTCCCTCAAAAAAATGGAAGACGGCAGTTTTGCCCCATCCGTTCATCTTATCCGCAAGGAGCCGGAACTGGAACATCCATATTTCGGCATAAAATTTACCGAAGAAGACAAACGAAACTTGCTGACCACCGGCAATCTTGGTCGTGTGGCAGAAGCCGAATTTAAGCCCGGCGAAAAGACGCCCGTCCTGTTGTCTATTGATAAACAGACCAATGAGCTGGTAGCCTTCCGCAAAGAATGGTTAAAAATTCCCGACACTTACAAAGGCGTACAACTGAACGATGAACAAAAACGCAGATTGGAAAACGGTGAAAAAATAAAGGTCGAAGGCATGACTTCCCTCAAAGGTAAAAAGTTTGACGGCGAAGTGCAGTTTAACGCCGATAAACGTTATTTTGAACTGACTTTTAACAACGATAAAAAACAAAGTCAAACGGACAGTATCCGTATTCCCAAAACCCTGCTTGGCGTGACTTTGAGCGAAAAACAGCAATCGGAAATGAAAGCGGGACAAAGCGTTTATGTGTCAGGCATGAAAGATCGTGAAGGACAGGATTTTAACGCTTATGTCAAGATTGATTCGGAAACAAACAAACTGAAATTTTACAAATGGAATCCCGATAAAGCGAAACAGCAACCCACCGAAAAGCAGGAGACAAAGGAAAAAACGAAAAAAACCAAAGGCGTAAAAATGTAATTATTCACAACTAAAATTCATAGACAAATGAAAATAAGTATATTGGCAGAAAAGCCATCTGTTGCGAGAGAAATCGCAAGCATTGTCGGCGCAAACAACAAAGAAGACGGATTTTTAACCGGCAACAATTACATGGTTACATGGGCGTTAGGACACTTAATTCAATTAGCCATGCCGGAAGATTACGGTTTTACGGGATTTGTCAAAGAAAATTTGCCGATTATCCCCGAAACGTTTATTCTAAAACCCCGTCAAATCAAAGACGGTAAGGAATATAAACCCGATACAGGCGCATTGCGACAGTTGAAAATCATCAATCATGTTTTCGACAGCTGCGACCGGATTATTGTTGCTACCGACGCCGGACGCGAGGGAGAATTGATTTTCAGATATATCTATACCCACCTCAAATGTCAAAAACCGTTTGACCGGCTTTGGATAAGCAGTTTGACCGACAAAGCCATACAGGACGGTTTGCAAAATCTCAAACAGGGTCATGATTATGATAATCTTTATCAATCGGCAAAATCCCGTTCTCAAGCGGATTGGCTTGTTGGGATTAATGCATCGCAGGCGTTAAGCATTGCAGCCGGACGGGGCGTGTTTTCGTTGGGCAGAGTACAAACTCCCACGCTTGCAATGATTTGCAAACGGTTTTTGGAAAACAAAAACTTTGTATCCGTTCCATTAAGGCGCGGTGATTAAACAGTCCGGCTGGCGGGCGGTTTTCGGCGAAACGGACGAAACGGACGAAGATGAAACAGGCGCTTTGCCCGAAATATCGAAAGATGAAACGCTTCCGATACTTCAATCCGAAATTTTGGAAAAACAAACTAAACCTAAACCATTACACACGGAAGCATCGCTTCTGGG
>JAISNS010000259.1 GCA_031276105.1 Dysgonamonadaceae bacterium | reverse complement strand
TTCGACAGTTATGATCCGCTTAATATCGGCGAAATATCCCTGCTGTTTCAAACGGGTTATCTGACCGTCAAACACAAGGATTCGTCATTGGGCGTTCCCCAATATACGCTTGGAATGCCGAACGAAGAAGTCCGTAAATCATTCCTTGAGCATCTGGTAAATGCGTACAGTCATTATCCCGTCGAAAGGATGCAATGCCTGATTGCCGACATGCAAAAACAAATACACAACGGCGACGCTTCGGCGCTGGAACAGAATCTTCGCCTGTTGCTGGCACATATCCCTAATATTCTTCACGTTGAAAACGAGAAATACTATCATTCGCTGTTTTTGTTGCTGATGAAAACATTGGGGTTTGATATTCAGGGCGAAGTGCTGACCAACATCGGACGCATTGATGCGGTATGGCGTCAATCGGAATTGACGGTGGTTGCCGAAATAAAATATCATGCCGAAAAAAGCATCGACGTTTTGCTGAATGAAGCCATGACGCAAATCTGCAACCGGAAATATTACGAGGCTTATCTCGACCGGGAAGTGATGTTGATGGCGGTGGCTTTCGCCGGCAAAGAAGTGAAATGCAACCTGAAGAAAGTCGTATAAAAAGCATTACCCCCGTTGGAACGAGGCTCCACCTCTCAAACGGAGTCATTTGAAACAAAATATACTAACATTTGGGACATATTGTCCATCCGGTTCTATTCGATTGTGATACTTTTGTATCATGAAAAATAAAAGTATCATGAAAAAAACAGTTCTCTCTTTAATTTGCATCTTTTTTGTAATCAACAATTTCACCTTGCAGGCGCAAGGCTTTATCCATCCCGGAGCTTTGCATACGCAAGCCGATTTCGACCGCGTGAAAGCCTTGATAGCCGCCAATGACGCAGTAGTTGTTCAGGCCTACAACAAATTAAAAAACAGCGAATATGCAAAATCAACCGTTACTACTTATCCGGTAGAAAGGATTGTTCGTGGTGGCGGTAGCGGCGAAAACTACATGAATGCCGCTCGCGGCGGCGCTATGGCTTACCAAAATGCTTTGCACTGGAAACTGAGCGGCGAAAAAGCTCATGCCGACAAAGCCGTTCAAATATTAAATGCTTGGGCAAGTGTCTGCAAATCGGTGGGCGGCGATACCAATCAATCGCTGGCGTCCGGTTTGTACGGCTATGCCTTTGCCAATGCCGCCGAATTGATGCGCGACTACGAAGGATGGCGACCGGCTGATTTCAAAAAGTTCAAGGAATGGATGCTGCAAGTCTGGTATCCGCGTTGCATTGACTTCCTGCGCCGCAGGCACGATACCTGGTCGCAGGGAACGCCGGGGCATTACTGGTCGAACTGGGGACTTTGCAATGTCGTAGCCGTGATGAGCATCGGCATTTTGTGCGACGACGTCTTTATTTACAATCAGGGACTTTCTTTTTACAAACACGATCAGGTCGGTAATTATACCGGCAATCAAACTTCGCCCTTGGACAATCGCGGATTGACCGAATTTCTGGGCAATCTCGTTCCCGCCGTTCATGCCGATTCGCGAGGCCCGCTGGGATACTTGGGACAGATGCAGGAATCCGGTCGCGATCAGGGACATGCGCTCATGGCGCTGGGATTAGCGATCGATGTTTGCCAAATCGGGTGGAATCAAGGCGACGATTTATTTGCTTTCATGGATAACCGGCTGGCTGCCGGTATCGAATACGTAGCGGCCTACAATTCCGGCGTGAACGATTTGCCATGGACGGATTACTGGTATCACGACGTGCGCACTTCTTATAATAATTCGTGGAAACAAACCGGAAATAACGAAGGCGGACGCAACGCTTTTCGTCCTTATTGGGACAGGGTTATCGGACATTACGAAGGCATCAAGGGCATTGATATGCTTTATTCCCATGCCATGCGCGACAAAGAACCGGTGGATGGCGGAGGCGGCAACTACGGTCAAACCAGCGGCGGATTCGACCATCTGGGATTTTCTACTCTCATGAACTATCATCCCCAAAAAGCCGATGCATCGCAAGCGCCCGTCACTTTGAAACCGGTGATTATTTACAACAATAAGACTTATAATCAGAGCGAATTAGGCGGATTGACAAATACGTATTCCGCAACTGCCAATCCGGGCATAACCAAAGGGAGCGCCGTCACGCTTTCGCCTCAACTGCCGGACGGCGTTACCGATTCGGGTGACTGGCAATGGAATACCGGCGAAGCAACTCGCGAACGAGCAATTACGGCAGACAGCAGCGCGATCTATCGCGTTACGTACACTCACAGTAACGGCGTGAAAAGTACGCAGGTTTTCAGCATTGCCGTAACCGGCGATTGCTCGCCCGACAAGCTCACCCCGGCGATTACCGTCAACGAGGTTACGTATAACGATACGATCATTACCATCCTGCCGCAAACCACTTTTCAATTGTCGGTAAGCGGCAGTTCGGGTTGGGGAAAGTATAAATGGAACAACGGCGCTACAACTTCCTCCATCACGGTGAATAATATAAGCAATGAACGCACTTACAGCCTCGTTTACACCAATCAGGGCGGTGCGGAAACCCAATTGAATTTCCATATCAAACTCTCCCTCATCTCTCCTTCTTTATCAGTTAACGGAGCAGCCGTGCAAAATACGAATACGGCGATTATTAGCGCCGGTCAATCGGTAGAGTTGAAACCCATCGTACAATCCGGTAAGGAAAGCGGCGTTTGGACTTGGAGCAACGGAAATTCTTCTCAAAACTTACTTTTGGAAAACGTACAGAACAGCGAACATCATTCGGTTTCTTATGTATTCGACGGTAAGGAATATACGTTGGATTTCCATATTTATGTCATTGTCCGGAACAAAGGAATAAGCGACGGCGACTATTACATCAAAAATGCTTCCAACGGCAAATACCTGACCAATAGCGGTTCGCCTGTTTTTGACAACTTTATGGAAAATACCCCGGAGCAGGTATGGACAATCACCCGGGACGGCGCGCGATCGAAGATCGTTTCTAAATCCGACAACCGTTTCCTGAACGAAAACGGCGTTTTCAGCGTGAATCCCTATTACACGGCATGGAATAGCTATACTTTTCACGGCGTGGACAATGGGAATTTGTATGCCATTCAGAACGGAGGAAGCGCCGGTACCAATTACTGGACGATTAACAGCGACGGCTCTATCAACGGAAAGGGAGCCACGAGCATGACGGCTCTCCCGTTTGAGATAATTTCGATTCAAACCACCGGCATCCCGAACCCGGGAAAAGGGAAATACCGGATTTATCCGAATCCGGTAACCGACCGCCTGATTGTCAATATCGCTTCCGGCGCTAAGGCGAAAGGAACATTTGCTTTCTATTCCGTCGGCGGACAACAGGTAAAAACCTTTTTATGTGCGGCAGGTGAAAATCAGTTGCCGGTCGGCAATTTTCCACAAGGAATGTATGTCGGAATATTGGAAATGGATGGGAAAACAGAACATTTCAAAATCCTGAAAAGGTAAAGCAGGCAAAAGGTAAAGCAGGCAAAAGGTAAAAGGTAAAAGGCAAAAGGGGTCGGCTATACCCTTCGCCTTTCGTCTTTCACCTTTCACCCTTCGCCTTTCGCCTTTAAAGCGTTCTTTGACATATTGATTTACACGCAAAAAACAGTATCTTTGTCGAATAATTAAATATTTTGAGAGATGAGATACTTTAACATCGCAGGGCCATGTAATAGCGTTAAGCATTACATGATAGACGCCGCCTCCCGTCTGAAAGGCGTAGAACAGTTGATCGACATGGAACAGTACTT
>JAISNS010000181.1 GCA_031276105.1 Dysgonamonadaceae bacterium | reverse complement strand
GATATCATACCGAAAAGTAAGATCATCATAATGATTGCAACGGTGTTGCTCTGATTTTTTTGCTGATTCATAAAGTGATGTAATTTTAATGATATTAATTATTGATAGAAAATTTAAAAATCGTTTTTGAACTGAAAATTTCGCCCGGTTCTAAAACCGTAGAAGGATAATCGGGGTGATGGATACTGTCGGGATAGTGTTGCGTTTCCAGACAGAAAGCCGATCGTTTGGGATAATGATGTCCGTTTTTTCCCGGAAAATTGCCTTCCAAAAAATTACCGGAGTAAAGTTGAACGCCCGGTTGATCGGTATATACTTCCATCACGATACCGGTTTTGGGAGAAATGGCTTTTGCGCAGAAAATCAATTCTTTGCCGCCGCCGTTTAGAATAAAATTATGGTCGTAACCATTTCCGTAAATCAATTGAGTAAACGCTTCGTCTATCCTTTCGCCAATCGTGTGTAAAGAGCGAAAATCAAAAGGCGTTTCGTTTACCGGTTCCGGTTTTCCCAAAGGAATTGCCACTTCATTCGTGGGCAGAAAATAATCGGCATTGATTTGCAGTTCGTGATCGCCGATATACGGATCGCCTTCTCCCGAAAGATTAAAATAGGAATGATTGGTCAGGTTGAGAATCGTAGAACGATTGGCTATCGCTTTGTATGTGATTTCCAGTGCATTATCGTCCGTTAAATGATAAATGACAAGGATAGCAAGATTGCCCGGATAACCCTCTTCGCCGTCCGGGGAAACATAACGTAATTCCAGCGTCTGTTCGTCCGTTTGGCTGGCGTCCCAAACGACGGAGTTAAATCCTTTGATTCCGCCATGCAGACTGTTGGGGCCGTTATTGATTGCCAAACGATAGTCTTTTCCGTCTAAAGAAAATTCGCCGTTGGCTATCCGGTTGGCGGTTCGTCCGCAAATGGCGCCGAAATAAGGTTCCTGATCATTCATATAATCGTCGATATTGCTTTTGCCTAAAACCACATCAACGAATTTTCCGTTTTTATCGGGGACGTGAATGGAAACGATTTTTCCGCCGTAATTAATCACCGATACTTCCAACCCATTTTTATTTGTCAAAATAAACAGGTCAACCTGTTTTTCATCTACTTTTTTTTGGAAGTTTTGTGTGTTCAAACCTCCTGATGTCACTGTTTTTTTCATGGAATTATTCAATTATTCGAGCATATTTTTTTCAGAGTGCAAATATATCAAATTATTCTAAAAGCGTATTAAAATCCAGATTATTTTTTTCAATATCTTTAAAATAATGATAAGTTCCTACTTTCAATTCATAAGTAGCCGCCTCGTCACAAACAATAATTCCTTTGGGATGCAATTGGAGGGCGGTGATGGTCCACATTTGAGAAACGGCGCCTTCTACGCCCTGCGCCAAAGCCCGCGCTTTGTTGTGTCCGTTTACCAGAATTAAGACTTCGCGGGCATACATAATCGTACCTACGCCCACGGTCAAGGCTTGTTTGGGGACTTTATTCACATCGTTGTCGAAAAAACGCGAGTTGGCAATAATCGTATCGGTGGTCAACGTTTTGATGCGAGTTCCCGAATTGAGAGACGAACCCGGCTCGTTGAAAGCGATATGTCCATCCGGCCCAATTCCGCCGATAAACAAATCAATTCCGCCGACCGCACGGATTTTTTCCTCATAATCCTTACATTCCGCTTCCAAATCCGGTGCGTTTCCATTCAGAATATGAGTATTTTCCGGCTGTATGTCAATGTATTGAAAAAAATTACTCCACATAAAGGTATGATAACTTTGCGGATGATTTTCCGGAATTCCCACATATTCGTCCATATTAAACGTGATAACATTTTTGAACGAAACAATCCCTTTTCGATGCAAGTCAATCAGTTCTTTATACATTTTCAACGGTGAGGAACCGGTAGGTAATCCCAGTATAAAAGGTTTTTCTTCGGTTGGATTTGCCCGCACAATCGTTGAAGCTACATAATAAGCGGCCCAACGTGATAAGGCCTCATAATCAGGTTGAATTATTAATCGCATTATATTTTATTTTGAAAATTTTACAAAATTAAGATGCTTATTTATTCCCATGCCAGAGCGCCGGCGCCTAAAATGGCCGCTTCCGCATCATTCAATTGCGAGAGAATGATTTCGGTTTTTCCTTTATAAACACTCAGTATATGACTGTCCATCGCCTTTTTTAAAGGATCCAACAAAAATTTGCCGGAATGAGCCAGACCTCCAAAAAGAATAATGGCTTTCGGACTGGTAAACGCGATAAAATCGCAAAAAGCTTCTCCCAATATTTTTCCTGTAAAATTGAAAACTTCAATAGCCAGTTCATCACCTTTTTGAGCGGCCTCATACACATCTTTAGAGGTAATCGGACGGTAATCAATTTCTTTCAACAATGAATTCATTTCCGGATTCATGTCTAAAAATTCGCGGGCTGTCCGGGCGACTCCCGTTGCTGACGTGTAGGTTTCCAAACAGCCGCTACGACCACAGCCACAAGGACGTCCATTGTTGCGTACCATCGTAACATGTCCTAATTCTCCGGCAAAGCCATCATGTCCTACAATCAATTGCCCATTCGAAACGATACCGCTTCCTACGCCTGTCCCTAAGGTGATGACGATAAAATCTTTCATACCCTTAGCTGCGCCGTAAATCATTTCACCCAAAGCTGCGGCATTGGCGTCGTTAGTCAATTTGCAGGATAAACCCGTTTTTGCGGTAAGCATGGCTGCCAAAGGCGTCACAACGTTTTTTGACCATGGGATATTCGCTGCTTTTTCGATTGTTCCGTCATTCATATTACCATTGGGAACCCCCATGCCGATTCCCTTGATTTGGCCTTTAAGATGGTTGCTTTGAATCGAATAATTAATGGCATTGCCCAGTGCATCAATGTATTCTTCGCCGGTAGTATAATCCCGGGTACTGATAGAACCCCGGTACAAAATGGCTCCCCGTCTGTCAACAACTCCAAAGGCAGTATTGGTACCGCCCATATCTACTCCAATTACATAAGGTATATCCATACTGTTTTTCATTATTGTGAATTTAATTCGCTGCAAAGTTAGCATTAAATTTTCAGATTCGACGCAAACGAATAAAAATCGGTTAATTCTTTTTTTGAGGCGACAAATAAGACTATTAGCCTCA
>JAISNS010000135.1 GCA_031276105.1 Dysgonamonadaceae bacterium | reverse complement strand
CGTTTACAACACTTATGAGCCGACCGGCGCCGGCATTCATTTCTGGGACGGGGACGACTGGATAAAGCCCTGCGCGCCTCCCGCTCCGGAGGAGATTACTTTTTCTTCGACTTCGTTTTTAGCCGGCGTTAAATATGCTGCCGGAGTAGCGCCTGTTGCCGGCGCCACCAGTTATGTTTGGACGTTGCCCCCGGCGTTTACTGTTTTCGGCGCTTCTGACGGCGCTACGATTACGTTTAGCGCTCCTGCCGGAACTTATTCGATAGACGTCAGGGCTAAGAATGCGTGTGGCGAAAGTAGTCGCCGCGTCAGTACGCAACAAATTGCAGCTATCACCGGCTGTGATGCTCTTCCTTCTCCCCCTCTTATAACTTCGGCCAATGTGGAATTTGTAAACAATAATGCTCCCTTATATACTCGTAATACTGTAACATTATCTACTCCTGTAAGGATAATTGGAAAGGGTTCCAAGGCAAGTATTTTTTCCCAGAGTTATTCTTCAGTTGATTATCGCGATCATCCTAATCCCGATTATGGTTCATGGTTTACTTGGTGTATGGTTGCACTGTATGGTGATATTTTGTGTCCCGGAGAATGGCGAGTTCCGTCAAGGGAAGACTTTTGTAAATATGCTAATGATGACAGAACCAACACCAATGATAACTCTGCGATAATAGGTCAGGCTATCGGTGGTTCCGGTGGTGTTGACGGTTGGCTGCTTGCTGGCTACGCCCTCAATAGCGGTACGGGCAGTATTGGTACGCTCGGCACCTATTGGTCGTCCACTGAGCATAGCTCGACTACTGGCTACCGCGTGGACGTTACCAGTAGTGGCTTCAGCCCGTCGAACTACAACGGTCGCTACGCAGGGGCCTCCTTGCGGTGCGTTCGCTAGTTTCAGGAACTTTACTTTCTTAGTATTTATAAGAATTAATAATACCTCCCCCCGCCGGCGAAGCGGGCGGGGGGAATTCGGAAGATTGTCGCATTGCGGTACGCCGATAGGCGTACTCTGTGAATAACCCCGTACACGCGAAGCGCAGTGCGGGGTATGTTAATAAGAATTTTGTGCAACCAAGTTGCAAATGACGTCTATTCGGTTATTTTTTGTATCTTTGTCCGCGCTTTTAAGCAATCAAAAAACAATGAACTGATTTACAATTTAATACTAATATAATTTAATTTAATAAAGGACTTTTATGAGCAAAAAAAGAGTGTACCTGTTCGGCAACGGAAATGCCGAAGGAAGAGCAGAGATGAAAAACCTCTTAGGAGGAAAAGGCGCTAATTTAGCGGAAATGAATTTAATAGGCGTACCGGTACCCCCCGGGTTTACCATCACTACCGAAGTCTGTACCGAGTACAACCAATTGGGAAAAGATGCTGTCGTCGAATTAATTAAAGCGGAAGTAGAAGCTGCCGTCAGAAAAGTGGAAGAAGCTACCGGTTCCGGTTTTGGCGACAGGGAAAATCCCTGTTTAGTTTCCGTCCGTTCGGGAGCGCGTGTATCCATGCCGGGCATGATGGACACCGTGCTGAACTTGGGATTGAATGATGAAGCCGTTGAAGGCATCGCCCGGAAATCGGGCAATCCCCGTTTCGCTTGGGATTCGTACCGCCGTTTCGTACAAATGTACGGCGACGTAGTGCTCGGCATGAAACCCGAATCCAAACTGGAAATCGACCCGTTCGAAGAAATCATGGAAGAAGTGAAAAAAGCGCGCGGAATAGAATCGGATACCGGATTAACGGTAAACGATCTGAAAGAATTGGTCGCCAAATTCAAAGCGGCAGTGAAAAAACAAACCGGCAAAGACTTCCCCGATTCCCCATGGGAACAGCTATGGGGAGCTATTTGCGCCGTATTCGACTCCTGGATGAACGAACGAGCTATCCTTTACCGCCAGATGTACCGCATCCCGGAAGAATGGGGAACTGCCGTAAACGTCCAAGCGATGGTTTTCGGAAACATGGGACCAACTTCCGCAACGGGAGTGGCTTTCACCCGCGACGCCGCCACCGGCGAAGACATTTTCAACGGCGAATACCTGATTAATGCACAAGGCGAAGACGTGGTTGCCGGTATTCGTACCCCGCAACAAATCACGCTGGAAGGCTCCAAACGTTGGGCTGCCCAACAAGGTATTTCCGAAGCGGAACGCGCCGCCAAATATCCTTCCCTGGAAGAATCCATGCCCGAATGTGCCAAACACTTGATCGAAACACAACAAAAATTGGAGGATTATTTCAAAGATATGCAAGACCTCGAATTTACCATTCAAGACGGTAAATTGTGGTTACTCCAAACCCGTAACGGGAAACGTACCGGCGCAGCTATGGTGAAAATAGCTGTGGACATGCTGAAACAGGGCATCATCGACGAAAAGACGGCATTATCGCGTCAGGAACCCGAAAAATTGGATGAATTACTCCATCCGGTATTCAAAAAATCGGCTTTAGCAGCAGCGAAACCGATTACCAAAGGCCTGCCCGCATCTCCGGGCGCAGCAACGGGTAAAGTCGTTTTCCATGCCGACGAAGCGGAAGAATGGGTAGCCCGCGGCGAAAAAGTAGTCCTTTGCCGCATCGAAACTTCCCCGGAAGACTTGCGCGGGATGGCTGTAGCAGAAGGTATTATGACTGCCCGTGGCGGTATGACTTCACATGCAGCCGTTGTTGCCCGCGGCATGGGAAAATGCTGCGTATCGGCAGCTAACAGCGTACAAATTGATTACAAAGCCAAAACGTTGGCTATCGGAGATAAAGTATTGAAAGAAGGCGATTGGATTTCGCTGAACGGCTCTACGGGATTAGTTTATGCCGGAAAAATCGAAACACAAGCGCCGGAACTCAGCGACGATTTCAGCGAATTAATGGCTTTAGCCGATAAATACGCCCGCTTGAAAGTGCGTACCAATGCCGATACTCCCCGCGACGCACAAGTAGCCCGCAGCTTTGGCGCACAAGGAATTGGCCTTTGCCGGACAGAACACATGTTCTTTGAAGGAGACAAAATCGTTGCCATGCGCGAAATGATTTTGGCGAAAGACGAAACCGGTCGCCGGGCAGCTTTGACTAAATTATTGCCTTTGCAACGCGAAGACTTCGCCGGCATTTTTGAAGCCATGCAAGGCCTTCCGGTAACGGTTCGTTTGTTGGATCCGCCTTTACATGAATTTGTTCCCCACGACGAAAAAGGACAAAAGGAAATGTCTGACGTAATGGGTGTTTCCTTTGAAGAAATCCACAACCGCGTAGAAAGTTTATTGGAACAAAACCCGATGTTGGGACTTCGTGGTTGCCGTTTAGGTAATCTGTATCCCGAAATCACCGAAATGCAAACACGCGCCATCCTGGAAGCCGCTTTGGATTTGAAAGCCAAAGGGATAGAAACGCATCCCGAAATCATGGTACCGCTCACCGGTATTTTGTATGAGTTTCTGGCTCAACGGAAAATCATCGACGAAACGGCTAAACTCGTTTTTGAAGAACGAAACGACAAAATCGAATATAAAGTAGGTACGATGATCGAGATTCCGCGCGCCGCCCTCACCGCCCACCGGATAGCTACCTCTGCCGAATTTTTCTCTTTCGGCACCAACGATTTGACCCAAATGACTTTCGGTTACAGCCGCGACGACGTAGCCAAATTTTTGCCGATGTATCTCGAAAAAGGCATCCTGAAAGAAGACCCGTTTGCCGTATTAGACCAAAAAGGCGTAGGTCAGCTGGTTGAGTTGGCAACCAATAGGGGACGCGAAATTAAACCGGATTTGAAATGCGGTATTTGCGGCGAACATGGCGGCGAACCGAGTTCGGTAAAATTCTGCGACAAAGTTGGTTTGGATTATGTCAGTTGCTCTCCGTTCCGTGTACCTATCGCACGGTTAGCTGCGGCTCAGGCGATTATTGAGCAAGCAAAATAAA
>JAISNS010000119.1 GCA_031276105.1 Dysgonamonadaceae bacterium | reverse complement strand
GGAATGATTGATTATGCAACAGTCGAACGAATCCAGTCGGCAGCGCAAATTTACGATGTAGTTTCCGACTTCGTCACCCTCCGCAAAAGAGGCGTGAACTATGTCGGCTTATGCCCTTTTCACGAAGAAAGAACGCCCTCTTTCTCTGTTTCTCCATCAAAAAATATCTGCAAATGTTTTTCCTGCGGGGAAGGCGGTTCGCCGATACATTTCGTGATGAAACACGAACAACTCTCTTACGTGGAAGCGCTTAAGTTTTTAGCCAAAAAATACAATATCGAAGTCAAGGAAACCGAATTGACCGACGAACAAAAGCAAATGCAGGGCGACCGCGAAAGCATGTTTATCCTGAATGCTTTTGCCCAAAAAACCTTTACCGACAACCTGTTCGAAACAGAAGAAGGACAAACCATCGGCCTTTCCTACTTCCGGGAAAGAGGTTTCAGGGAAGACGTCATCCGGAAATTCCAGTTAGGTTATTCCCCTGAAAAATGGGACGCTTTTACACAAAAAGCGCTCGCGGCAGGCTACAAAAAGGAATACCTCGAAAAAACGGGCTTGACTATTATCAGGGAAAATAATCGCTTTTCGGATCGTTTCCATGGCCGGGTCATGTTTCCCGTACATTCCCTGTCGGGAAAAATCGTGGCTTTCGGCGGACGAATACTGAAAAAGCATGAAAAAACAGCGAAATACCTCAATTCACCCGAAAGCGAAATCTACCACAAGAGCAATGAACTTTACGGCATTTACTTAGCCCGTCAGGCAATCGTTAAACAGGATCGTTGCTTTTTAGTCGAAGGCTACACGGATGTAATTTCCATGCATCAGGCCGGAATCGAAAATGTTGTCGCCTCTTCGGGTACGGCTTTAACACAAGGACAAATCCGCTTAATTCACCGCTTTACGAGCAATGTAACGGTTCTTTACGACGGTGATAAGGCCGGAATAAAAGCGGCTATCCGGGGAATTGATTTGCTTCTGGAAGCCGGATTGAATATCAAAATCGTTTTATTGCCCGAAGGCGAAGACCCCGATTCGTTTGCCCAAAAACAAAATGCAACCGCTTTCAACGAATATATTACCCAAAATGAAACGGATTTTGTTCATTTCAAAACCGCGCTATTAATCAAGGACGCCGAAAACGACCCGGTCAAGAAAGCTAAAATGATTTCGGAAATAGTCGATACCGTCGCCTTGATTCCCGAAGAAATCATTCGCCTGATTTATGTAAAAGAATGTGCCCGGCTGGTGGAAATGGATGAACAGGTATTGGTAAAAACAATTGCCAAAAAACGCCGGGAACTATTGCTCCAAAAGAAAAAAACGCTTTATCCCGATCCCGAAAATCCGGAAGACGCAATACAATCTCATCAGCGTCCGCCGGAAGAAGAAACGCCTTCGGAACCCGGAATCGTTCCGGCCACAGAGATTTCTTTGCTCGAAGAATATGAAAAAGACATCCTGTACTACGTCGTTCGCTATGGC
The DNA here is from genome assembly GCA_031276105.1 of Dysgonamonadaceae bacterium. Taxonomy (GTDB): domain Bacteria; phylum Bacteroidota; class Bacteroidia; order Bacteroidales; family Azobacteroidaceae; genus Azobacteroides. The sequence goes on along the minus strand of JAISNS010000119.1, from coordinate 3,920 downwards.
GAACAAACGTTCCTCTGCGAAGAAAACGGGAAAGAAATTTATCTTAAAGTGATCGACTATATGGTTACCGAATTGAACAATACCGGACTGGAATTTACGAATCCCCTTTACCGGCAGATGCTTCAGGATGCTCATGCGCATTGCGGCGCTGAAAACTTTGTCGCCGAAACGTATTTCATCAATCATCCCGATCCGCAAATCAGCCGCATGGCTTTCGAACTGTCCACCAATAAATATATCGAAAGTAAAATCCACTTCAAATACCGGGAAAAAGTGGAAGAAGACAAAAAACTCTTACTGTTGGCGCCTTATGCCTTTATGAATTATCGAAATGCCGTCCTGAAAAAAGAAATGGACGACTTAAACCGAAAAATAAAAGACGCAGAAGCTAACAACGATTTCGAATCGTTAAACGAACTTGTCAAGCAATTACTGAAATATCAGGAAGAAAGAAAAATCATCGCCTTCAATTTGCGCGAAAGAATCATCTCTAAATAGCGTTAAGAACAAAGAATTAATGGACAATAAAATAGTGATTTATCAGGTTTTGCCCCGTTTATTCGGCAATGATTGCCGAAATAATACCCCAAACGGGAGCATCGAAGAAAACGGTTGCGGCAAATTGTCCGCTTTCACGAAAAAAGCGTTGAATGAAATAAAAGCGATGGGAATCACGCATATCTGGTTTACCGGTTTGCTGGAGCAGGCAACCCAAACCGATTATTCCGCTTACGGCATCCGGAAAGATCATCCGGCCATCGTGAAAGGAAAAGCCGGTTCGCCGTATGCCATCAAGGATTATTACGACATCTGCCCCGATTTAGTCGACCGGGTGGAAAACCGGATGCCGGAGTTCGAGCAGTTAGTGGAACGGACACATCAAGCCGGAATGAAAGTCATTATTGATTTTGTTCCGAATCATCTGGCGCGGGAATATTATTCCGACGCCAAGCCGGAAGGGATAACCGATCCCGGCGCCGATGATAATAAACAGTTGGCTTTTGCCGCTGATAATAATTTTTATTATATTCCGGGACAAGCTTTTGCGCCGGATTTCCCGCTGATGGCGGAAGGAAACGTTTACCACGAATTTCCGGCCAAAGCAACCGGAAACGACTGTTTCCATGCCCATCCTTCCCGCAACGACTGGTACGAAACGGTGAAGCTAAACTATGGCGTTGATTACCTGAATAACCGGCAAACCCATTTTTGCCCCGTCCCCGATACGTGGAGCAAGATGGCGGATATATTGCTTTTCTGGGCTTCCAAACAGATCGACGGATTCCGTTGCGACATGGTCGAAATGGTTCCCGTCGAATTTTGGGCTTGGGCGATCCCCCGCGTGAAAACGAAATACCCCGAAATCATTTTTATTGCGGAAATCTACAATCCCGGTCAATATCGAAGTTACCTGAATGTCGGCCATTTTGATTACCTGTACGATAAAGTCGGGCTTTACGATACCTTGCGCGACGTTATCGCCGGCCGTCAACCGGCGAGTCGCATCACGCATTGCTGGCAATCGGTGGACGATATACAGGCGCAGATGCTGAACTTCCTCGAAAATCACGATGAACAGCGAATCGCCTCCCGTTTTTTCGCTTCCGATCCCCTGAAAGCGCGTCCGGCGCTGGTTGTTTCCGCTACGCTGAAAAGGAATCCGTTCATGCTGTATTTCGGGCAGGAACTTGGCGAATCCGGCATGGATAATGAAGGTTTTAGCGGTTGCGACGGACGTACCTCCATTTTCGATTACTGGAGCGTATCGTCGATCCGGAACTGGAGAAACCGGGGGAATTTCGACGGGAAACTGTTGACCGCCGAACAAAAAGACCTTCGCAATTATTATGTCCGGATACTCCAATTATGCAACACCCAACCGGCTATCCGGCAAGGACTGTTTTTCGATTTGATGTACGCCAATCTGGATAATCCGGATTTTAATTCCGATAAGCAGTTTGCTTTCATGCGCTGTCACGAGGACGAATTGCTCTTGATTGTGTCTAATTTCGATTCGGTCGATGTAGCGGTTCGCGTCTTTTTACCGACGGCAGTTTTTGATTATTTCGGAACAAATCCCGACCGAATCAATCAGGCCAACGAGCGGTTGACCAACCGGACACAACCGGCAATGCTCAAGCGGGATTGTTATTATCCGCTGTCAATCAAAGCCAATGATGCGGTTATTGTAGAATTTCATTCAAGTTGCTTTTGACAAAAAACATTTTGATATTTTTAAACACTATTGACCGACTAAATTTTTGAGGATAAAAAAGGGTAACCTGATGAAAAAGAAGTCGTAACACAACAAAATCTATTTAACCGGTCAATAGTGAAATTATCTTTTGATTTTGTAAACAGATTCGTCTCATACAGCGGATTAATATAATGCTCCCGAATTGATAATGGGTTGAGCGGGTTCATCGCTGCACAATACGACTAAAAGATTGCTGACCATTGCCGCCTTTTTTTCATCGTCGAGTTCGATAATATTTTCTTCAGACAGTTTTTGAAGCGCTTGTTTCACCATTCCCACCGCTCCGTCGACGATTTTTTCGCGGGCGGCGATGATGGCGTCGGCTTGTTGCCGGCGTAACATGACTGCCGCTATTTCGGGAGCATACGCCAAATAATTGATTCGCGCCTCCAGCACTTCGATTCCGGCTAATGCCAGACGTTCGTTCAATTGTTTTTCGAGAAACCCGTTTAATTCCTCTCCCCCCGAACGCAAAGTCAAACTGCCATCGTCATTTACCGAATCATCGTAAGCATACATCCCGGCCACATATCGCAAAGCCGCTTCGCTCTGTACTTTCACAAAATATTCGTAAGCCTTCATTTTTTCGTTGATACGCACAGCATTCGTACCTGCCGGAGCAGTAGTTTTCGCCATATTGTCGATATCGAACGAAGCCTTGTAGGTATCAACGATTCTCCAAACAACGACTTGTCCTATCATTACCGGATTTCCGGTTTTATCGTTGACTTTAATTGGTTCGGCGTCCATGTTACGCGCCCGCATAGTCAATTTCTTCTTCACATAAAAGGGATGAACCCAAAAATAACCGTTATCTTTTACCGTTCCTTTGTATTTGCCGAAAAACACCAACACTCGTGCTTCGTTTGGTTCGTTTAGCATAAATCCTCCCCAGAAGATACTGTTGATGATCAGTAACAGCAAATCTGCAACGACTAAAATTCCGGTCGTATTGTTGGAAATCCTGTCTGCTTCGGCTGCTCCGATGATAAACACGAGAAAATAAATCACACCACCTAAAAAAAGGATATTGAAAATCAACATTCCAATTCCAGAAAATCGTACTCCATTAAAGTCTTTTTCTTTTGTATTCATATACTTACATTTTAATTTTTATTAATATTATAGTATCATTGTTGCCGGATACAAAAGTAATTGAAAAAATTGGAATATGAATAATGAGGAATGAAAAAATGTTATGAAATTTAAGAGATGAGGAATTATTCGGTATCCATTTCGGTAAGAAATTATCAAAAACTACAGGCATTGTTTCCATAAATTTTTCACTCGCTTTTCTTCCCGTTTCATAGCGTTTTCTTCAGATTATCTGCTCTCTATTCACCCAACACGAACAGCAATATCTCAAGCAGATTCTTTCCATTTGCCGTGTCGACAGAAAAACGAGATATAAGAATGACTGTAAGATTGTTGAATTCTCCTATAAGAACATTAACGTACAGAATATAAAGCAGGCTTTCGAACATTATAGTAACGTAGTCGTTTCCGACTTTGATCCAATTGGGTATGAAAAAAGTTGGATATTCACTACAAAGAGCTACAGGAGCATGAACTATATATGAAACACTTTTTTGCATTTACCGAATATAAAAAAATGAAGAAGACACTGCTGTTATTTTGGACATAAAAGATAGTTTTTATGAAT
>JAISNS010000106.1 GCA_031276105.1 Dysgonamonadaceae bacterium | reverse complement strand
GGGAATTATGAATTATAAATTATGAATTATGAATTACGCAAAGCAAACGTTCCCCATCTGTCATTGCGGGCTTGACCCGCAATCCCCCAATCCGATTGGGGAAGCCCCCAACTCAATTGTTGAAGTCAACAACTCAATTGTTGAAGTCAACAACTCGATTGTTGAAGTCAACAATTCATTTGTTGAAGTCAACAATTCAATTGTTGAAGTCAACAATTCATTTGTTGAAGTCAACAATTCATTTGTTGAAGTCAACAACTCGATTGTTGAAGTCAACAATTCAATTGCTGAAGTCAACAATCCAATTGGGGAAGCCCATAATTCGGATTGTTTACCTGTCATTGCGGGCTTGACCCGCAATCCCCTGAATAGCGCACTGCACCTTTGTAGGGGATCCCGCGTCAAGCGCGGGATGACAAGGGGGCAAGGGGGATTGCGGGTCAAGCCCGCAATGACAGAAAGAGAAAGATCGCGTTTCGCGCAATTCATAATTCATAATTCATAAACCCATGTTGTACAACATTTTCAGATACCTCAATCAGTTGGATTTTCCCGGCGCCGGCATGTTTCATTACATTTCGTTTCGGACGGCTATGGCGTTAATTCTCTCCCTTCTGCTTTCCACCATTATCGGACGGCAGATTATCGACCGGCTGCAAAAGCTTCAGATTGGTGAAAACGTTCGCAACCTGGGGCTGGAAGGCCAGATGCAAAAGAAAGGAACCCCCACGATGGGTGGCCTCATCATCATCCTCGCCATCCTCATCCCCACCCTGCTGTTAGCCCGCCTTTCCAACGTTTACATCGTCCTGATGCTGATAACCACCCTTTGGCTGGGAAGTATCGGTTTTATCGACGACTATATTAAAGTATTCAAAAAGAATAAAGAAGGATTGAGCGGCAAGTTTAAAATCGCAGGACAAATCGGATTAGGCCTCATCGTCGGCTTGACCCTTTACCTGAGTCCGCAAGCCGTTATGCGCGAAAACGTCGAAATCCGGAAAGAAGGAAAAATCACCGACGTCGCCTACAGTCCGCAAGTCAAATCCACGCAAACGACTATCCCCTTCATGAAGAACAACAACTTCGATTATCGCGATTTAGCCCGCTTCATGCCCCGCTACCGGACGGCGGCTACGTGGATTATCTTTGTTTTGATTACGATTTTTATTGTCACCGCACTTTCCAACGGCTCCAACCTGACCGACGGGCTGGACGGTTTAGCCGCCGGAAGCTCCGCCATCATCGGAGTAGCATTGGGCATACTGGCTTACGTTTCCAACCACCTCGAATACGCCGCTTACCTCAACATCATGTACATTCCCGGCAGCGGAGAACTGGCCGTTTTCGCCGGCTCCTTCATCGGAGCTACTGTCGGTTTCCTCTGGTACAATGCCTATCCCGCTCAAGTGTTCATGGGCGACACCGGCTCGTTAACCCTGGGAGGCATCATCGCCGTATTTGCCATCGTCATCCACAAAGAATTGATGCTGCCCATCCTTTGCGGCATTTTTTTAGTCGAAAACCTCTCCGTCATGATGCAGGTTTCCTATTTCAAATACACAAAAAAGAAATACGGAACCGGAAAACGCATCTTCAAAATGACGCCCTTTCACCACCATTTCCAGAAGCCGGGAAATGCCGGTATCAACGCCATTTTCCAACGACCGATTATCCCCATTCCCGAATCGAAAATAGTGGTACGCTTCTGGCTCGTCGGAATCATTCTCGCAGTATTAACAATTGCAACATTAAAAATGAGATGAAAAAAATAACTGTATTAGGAGCAGGCGAAAGCGGCACAGGCGCCGCAGTATTAGCAAAAAAGCAAGGATTCGATGTTTTCGTGTCCGATTTATCCGAAATAAAACCGGAATACAAAGCCTTGCTGGAGAAATACGCAATCGCCTACGAAGAAAACCGGCACACAGACGACTTGATAGTAAACGCCGGCGAAATAATCAAAAGCCCGGGAATCCCCGACAAGGCGCCCATCATCCGGAAACTGAAAGCCCGCGGAACGCCCGTTATTTCGGAAATCGAATTTGCCGGACGCTATACAAAAGCGAAAACAATCGCCATCACCGGCAGTAACGGCAAAACGACCACCACGACGCTCACCTATCATATCCTGAAAACCGCCGGCTTAAACGTCGCTCCGGTCGGAAATATAGGCAAAAGCTTCGCCCTGCAAGTAGCGGAAAACGATTACGATTACTATGTAATCGAACTGAGCAGCTTCCAATTAGACGGCATGTATGATTTCAAAGCCGACATTGCCGTTTTGCTGAACATAACGCCCGACCATCTGGACCGGTACGATTACAAGATGCAAAACTACGTCGATTCAAAACTGCGTATCCTGCAAAATCAAACCGCCGCCGACGCTTTCATTTACCGGAACGACGATCCGCTCATTGCCCCCGAAATAGAAAAGCGAAAACCGGCGGCAACCCTTTATCCCTTTGCCCTTGCAAAAACAGGCAACGTCAAAGCATATCTGGAAAATCACAAAATAAAAATAAATACACCTAACGGATTATTTACGATGGAAGAAGAATTGGTAGCAATCAGCGGGCAACATAATTTATATAATACATTAGCATCGGGAATTGCCGCCAAATTGCTGAACATAAAGAACGACGACATACGCGAATCGTTAACCGGGTTCAAAGGCGTGGAGCACCGCCTGGAAAAAGTAGCCCGCGTTAGAGGCGTCGAATACATCAACGATTCCAAGGCGACCAATGTCAATTCGTGCTGGTATGCCCTGCAAAGCATGAAAGCGCCGACAGTGTTAATCTTAGGCGGCGCCGACAAAGGAAACGATTACACCGAAATCGAACCCTTAGTCAGCGAAAAATGCCGGGCGCTCATCTTTTTGGGAGCAGACAATTCCAAGCTGCACGCCTTTTTCGACGGGAAAGCCGAAATCATCCGCGACGCCCGTTCCATGCCGGAAGCGATAAATCAAGCATACGAAATTGCCCGGGCAGGCGATACGGTTTTACTTTCGCCCTGCTGCGCCAGTTTCGATTTGTTTCAAAACTATGAAGACCGTGGACAACAATTCAAAAACTGTGTACGACACTTGTAAACGAATTATGAATTATGAATTATGAGTTATGCAAAGTGGCGCTCCCCCCTGTCATTGCGGGCTTGACCCGCAATCCCCTGATTAAAAGAACTGCGGCAGAGCAGGGGATCCCGCGTCAAGCGCGGGATGACAAAAAGAGAAAAAACGTTTCGCACAATTCCCAATTAATTCATAATTCATAATTCATAATTCATAATTCAAAAAACATGGATTTTATCAATAAAATGTTTCGTGGCGACCGGGTAATTTGGCTCATATTCATTTTTCTCGCCTTGATTTCCATTGTAGAAGTGTACAGCGCTTCAAGCACGCTTACTTTCGGCGATGATACCAATTACTGGGATCCGATTATGCGCCATACGACTTTCCTGCTGGCAGGGACGTTACTTATTTTAGTTGTACACGCCATTAATCCCCGTTATTTTTCCATTTTGGCCGTTGGCCTCCTCTTCGCCATTGCCCTGCTGATTGCCACCCGCATTTGGGGAAAACCCATCAACGGCTCTTACCGTTGGATTCAGCTGGCTCCCGGCTTCCGGTTTCAGCCTTCGGAAATAGCCAAACTCTGTTTGATTGCCTATACCGCCCTCTTTTTAAGCAAGCGAAAAGAAGGAAAAAACGACAAAGCGCTTAGCTGGATATACATCGCCACGGCAGTTACCTGTGGAATTATCCTCCGCGACAACGGGTCGATGGCCCTCCTGTTAGCTGCGATTATCACACTCATGCTCTTTGTCGCCCAAGTACGGTTAGACAAAGAGATCGGCAAACTGATTGCAGGCGTCACTACCGGTTTCCTCTTTTGCATCCTCTATTTTTTCCCCGACGAAAAACTGCAGACCGCTTTCCCCAAAGCCCTCGAATGGAAAAAACGCTTCAAAAAAGGACTAATCACCTTTGTCTTATTCACCGCCTTCGCCGGATGCCTTTCAGGCGTGATGTATTTTGCCATGAACGACGAAAAAAAGAATCCGACCGGCAATAAAGACGACGCAAGTTACATCTCGAACGAAAAAAGCGGAACCTGGAAAAACCGGGTAGTCAACTTCTTTACCGAAGTAAACATCCTGGGAGTAGAAAACTATGAAGTAAAAGACAAAAACTACCAATCGGCCCATGCCTGCATGGCGATCGCCAACGGCGGTATTTTCGGAAAATTGCCCGGAAACGGACGCGAACGCGATACCCTCCCGCAAGCCTACTCCGACTTCATTTATGCCATCATCATTGAAGAAACAGGGCTGATTGGCGGCATTGTCGTCATACTCCTCTACCTGATCCTATTTATCCGGGCGGGAATCATCGCCAACCGTTGCGACAAACTATTCCCCAAATTCCTGGTAATGGGCTCGGCCATGGCGCTTGTCATCTACGCCCTGTCCAACATGGCGGTAGCCGTACACCTGATACCGGTTACCGGACAACCCATGCCCTTAGTCAGCCGGGGCGGAACATCCACCCTAATCAACTGTATTTATATCGGAATCATATTAAGCGTCAGCCGCTACGAAAATCCGAAAGGAATAAAACGCGAAGAAGAAATCATACAAGAACTGGAAGAAGAACAAAAAATAAAAAACGAAGAATGTATAAAAACAACCCCTATCGAATAATCATCAGTGGCGGCGGAACAGGAGGACACATCTTCCCCGCCCTCTCTATCGCAAACGAGATAAAAAGCCGTCATCCCGACGCCCTCATCCTCTTTATCGGCGCCGAAAACCGGATGGAAATGAAAACCGTACCCGACGCCGGATACCCAATCACCGGACTGCCCGTCGCCGGATTCGACCGGAAAAACCCGTTCAAAAACATTTCCGTCCTCTTCAAATTATGTAAATCCCTTTATCAGGCAAAAGGAATCGTAAAAGCCTTTCGTCCCAACATCGTGATCGGCGTAGGCGGCTATGCCGGCGGCCCCACCTTGCGGGCGGCAGCCAAACAGGGAATCCCGACGTTGATACAGGAACAAAATTCCTACGCCGGACTTACCAACAAACTGCTGGCGAAACAGGCTGTTAAAATATGCGTCGCCTACGAAGGCATGGAGCAGTTTTTTCCCTCCGCCAAAATCGTATTGACCGGCAATCCGGTTCGTCAAAACCTGACTTACAGTCCGGAAAAACGGAGCGAAGCCTGCCGCTATTTCAAACTCGACCCGGCGAAAAAAACCATACTCATCACCGGAGGCAGTCTCGGCGCCCTGACAATCAACCGAAGCGTACTCGCTTCGCTGGACAAAATCCGTGAAAGCGAAATTCAATTCATCTGGCAAACCGGCAAATACTACTACCGGCCAATTATCAGCTACGTAGCCAAAACGGAAAATCTCCATATCACCGAATTTATCAACCGGATGGACCTGGCCTTTGCCGCCGCCGATCTGATTATTTCCCGTGCCGGAGCAGGCTCCATATCCGAATTTTGTCTGCTCGGAAAAGCCGTTATCCTCGTCCCGTCGCCCAATGTAGCCGAAGACCATCAAACAAAAAACGCACAGGCCTTAGTCCGGAAAAAAGCCGCCCTGCTCATTCCCGACCGCGAGGCTGTCGAACGACTGCTGCCCGAAGCGTTGCGGGTCATTCGAAACAACGCTTTACTGGGCGAACTGCGGACAAACATCTCGCAAATGGCGCTCCCCAACGCAGCCGCCAAAATCGTCGACGAAGTAGATAAAATACTTTATTCCAATAAAAAATGAAAAATATAAACGAAATACAATCCTTTTATTTCATCGGAGCCGGCGGCATCGGCATGAGCGCTCTCGTTCGCTGGTTCCTCTCGAAAGGGAAAAACGTGGCCGGCTACGACCGCACCGAATCGGATTTGACCCGCCAACTGAACAGCGAAGGCGCCTCCATCCATTACGAAGACAACGTGGCGCTGATTCCGGACGGTTACAAAGACAAACAGTCAACCCTGGTCATTTATACGCCGGCCGTTCCGTCCGATCACTCCGAATGGCTCTACTTCCGTCAAAACGGCTTCGAAATCATGAAACGGGCGCAAGTCCTGGGCGAAATCACCCGTACAAACCGGGGAATCTGCGTTTCGGGAACGCATGGTAAAACGACGACTTCGAGCATGATTGCCCATCTGCTGAAACAATCGCCCGTCGATTGCAACGCTTTTCTGGGCGGTATCCTGAAAAATTACGGCACCAACCTCCTCCTGTCCGATCGAAGCGACTGGACGGTCGTCGAAGCCGACGAATACGACCGTTCGTTCCACCGGCTGTCGCCCACAATCGCCGTGATCACCTCCGTCGCCCCCGACCATTTAGACATTTACGGAACCGCAGACGCATACCGCGACGCATTCGTTCATTTCACTTCCCTCGTCCGGGAAAACGGAATCCTCTTAATGGAATCGCAAGTAAACATCGTTCCCCAAACCCGGGAAAAGGTTACCATATACCGCTACTCCGGAGCGCCGTCCCCATCCCAAACGTCCGGACAAAGCGATTTTTATGCACAAAACATACGAATGGGAAACGGGGAAATCCGCTTCGACTGCGTCACGCCCGGCGCCATTATCCGGGACATTCAATTAGGCGTTCCCGTCGAAATCAACATCGTCAACGCCGTTGCCGCCCTCGCGGTAGCCTGGCTGAACGGCGTTTCCGAACACGACCTCCGGCAAGGCATGGCCTCTTTCCGGGGAGCCGCCCGGAGATTCGATTTCCACGTCAAAACCGGCGATTTCGTCCTGATCGACGACTACGCCCATCATCCCGAAGAACTGGAAGCAAGCATTACGTCCGTCAAAAAATTGTATCCCGCGAAAAAATTAACCGTGATATTCCAACCGCACCTCTATTCCCGCACCAACGATTTTTATCGCGAATTTGCCCAAGCCCTCTCCCTGGCCGACGAAGTAATCCTTATCCCCATCTATCCCGCCCGCGAAGCCCCCATCGAAGGCGTTTCGTCGCAAATGATTCTGGACAGGGTAACAAGTCCGTCAAGGAAACTCCTTTCAAAAGAAGAACTTCTTCAACAATTGAAAAAAGAAGAAATAGAAATACTTTTAATCGCCGGCGCCGGCGATATAGAACTGTTAGTCGAACCCATTAAAAAAAATTTATTATGTTCAAAAATGTATCCATCCTCTCGGTAATCATCCTCTTGCTGATCTATTTCGGATTTGCCATGGCCTATCCCAGTTCACAAGAGTACAGGAATCAGTTATGCGAAAATTTGCATATAGAAATCAAGCGTGGAAAAGCCGGTCAATACATTGCAGAAAAAGATATCAAACTTATTCTGCAACAATCGGGGCTTTATCCTGTTGGGAAAAGATTTTCGGAAATCAATACCGGACAAATCGAAGCGGCATTGGAAGCCAACGATTTGATACGGAACGCCGAATGTTACAAAACAGCATCCGGAAAAATAAGATTGAAAATCTATCAGCGAACGCCCCTCCTGCGGGTAATATCCGACAAGGGAAACTACTATGTAGATACGGAAGGAGAAAAAATGCCCGTCCCCTCCGATTTCAGCATATATGTTCCCGTCGCAACCGGATTTATAGAAGACAGCTTCGCCCGGAAAGAACTGTATCATTTTTCCCTGTTTTTGCAGAAAAACAAATTCTGGAATGCCCAAATCGAACAAATCTACGTTGCCCCCAACCGCGACATCGAATTGACTCCCCGCGTGGGAAGCCATCAAATCGTTTTGGGGAAAATAGACGATTACGAAGAAAATCTGGATAAATTGAAACTCTTTTACGAAAAAGGATTAAACAAAACAGGCTGGAACAGCTATTCGGAAATCAACCTGAAATACAAAAATCAGGTAATTTGCACTAAAAACAAGTAAATTAAACGATATGAAAAATAAAGAATACGTCGCAGCGTTAGACATCGGAACGTCTAAAATAGTAGCAATGGCCGCCCGGAAAAACGAAAACGGCTCCCTTACCCTGCTGGCTTCCGAAAAAGAGCCTTCCGAAAATTGCATTCGGCGAGGATATATTTACAATGCAGATATGACCGTAATCAAAATTAACCGTATAATACGAAAATTAAACGAGCAATTAAAAAACCGTTCACTCCCGCCGCTTGAAAGAATATACGTAGGAATCGGCGGTCAATCCATTCACACCGAATGGTATTCCATAAAAAAAGCAATCAACGAACAGGTAACGCAAGAATTGCTTGACGAGATAGAACAGGAAATAGCGGAATACGACCCCGAATCTACGGAAATTCCGGAAATCCTTTCCCCCGAATTTTACGTGGACGGAGAGTTGGAAGAGAATCCCAAAGGAACGATCGGCGCGGTTATCGAAGCCCGTTATCCGTTAATAGTGAACAACCAATCCCTAAAAAAACGCTTAATATCGGTTTTGGAACACAAAATCAGTATCATCGGATTCAACATCGCCCCCATCGCGACAGCCGAAGCCGTTTTGACGAAAGCAAACAAAGAATCGGGTTGCGCTTTAGTCGAACTGGGCGCCGGCGTCACTTACCTGTCCATTTACAAAGACGACCGGTTGAAACATTTAGTTACCATTCCGTTAGGCGCTTCCACCATCACCAAAGACATCAGCAGTCTGGGCGTATCGGAAAAAGAAGCCGAAGAATTGAAAATCAAATACGGAAGCGCATTAATCGAATCCGACAACGACGGAAAAATTGCCCAACGCGAAGAACTGAAAGAACTGAAAGATTTCGGCGAAGCCATCGAAGCCCGATCCGATGAAATCATTGCCAATATAAATGCACAAATCGAAAATTCGGGATATAAATCCGCC
>JAISNS010000099.1 GCA_031276105.1 Dysgonamonadaceae bacterium | reverse complement strand
GAAGTCATCAAAAACCAGACGGATTTTTCCGTATTCGACGGACAAAAATGGCAAGGTACGCTTACCGAACTAAAACCGGGTGAAGGCTATTCATATCATGCCGCTTCGGCTAAATCGTTTACTTATTCTCCTGTTCGCGCCGGCCAGGTAACAGCGCCCGTTTTAAAAATGTCGCAAGCAACAACATGGGAATACAATGCCCACCGGTATCGCGATAATATGAATATCATTGCCCGATTATCTGTTGAAGGACAAACGCCTGAAGCAGGCATCTATACGGTAGGAGCTTTCTGCGGAGACGAATGTAGAGGCATCGGCCAATATGTGGACGGACGCCTGTTTATTACCGTACATGGCGAAAATGCAGAGGATGTGATCCGTTTCAAAGCCTATGAAAACGCCGCCGAAACAGAACGTGACATCAACGAAACCATGCTGTTTTCAGATGCGCTGAAAGGGACGCTCGACCAACCCGTGACGCTTAGTATAAAGAGCTTGTCGTTACCGGATAATCCCGATCCGTCTGCTTTTGTCATTTATCCAAGTCCTGTAAGAGATAAATTGTATATAGCCGGATTAAACGGAGAAATGATAAAAAGCATAAAAATATTAACCGTAACGGGTTCGATTATTCTGGCAACAGACAGTTACAATAAAGGAGAAGGGATTAACGTCAGCGCATTGTCTGACGGCAACTACCTGTTAGCTATTGGTTTGGAAGACGGCGTTATTTACCGGAAATTTATCAAATTGAGTCTTAATAGATGACGTTTATTATTGCTTAAAAAGGCTCATCTGAACTTTTCAGATGAGCCTTTTTAAATAGCCGCATATTCGTTATTGGTTATTGGTTATTACATCCTGCACTTTATCTGTTTGTGCGTAAATTGAAATTTTTCATATAACTTTGCCCAAACGATATGAAAAATAAAAAGATTGAAAACAAACATTTGTCGATAGGTTATAAAGGCAAACATAGTGATAAAATAATTTGAAAGGAGTTTATGAAAAAAATGCAACAATAAAAAATAATCGTCAATAATTCTTTAATTCTTGTTCTATAACGTTGACGACTCGTTCCAAATCCATTTCCGTCAATATCGACCCCGATGGCAAACATAATCCTTTCTCAAACAAATTGTCGCTAATTCCTTCGCCGTAATACGGATAATCGCTGAAAACCGGTTGCAAATGCATCGGTTTCCACAACGGACGCGATTCGATATTCGCCTTTTCCAAAACCAAACGCAGGTCTTCGCGCGTAATGCCGTTGGTTTTTTCAGGATCAATAATAATTGTTGTCAGCCAATAATTGGAATAAAAATCCGGTGAAGGTTCCGATTGAAAAGAAATTCCTTCGATGCCGGACAACTGTTGGTGGTAGTATTGATTGTTTTTTCTTCGTTGTTCTACCCGGTCGGGCAATACCTGCATTTGTCCCCGTCCGATACCGGCGACGATATTGCTCATCCGGTAGTTATATCCGACTTGGGAATGTTGGTAATGCGGAGCGGTGTCGCGGGCTTGCGTTGACAGAAAACGCGCTTTCTGAACCCATTCTTCTTTTTTCGATACCAACGCGCCGCCTCCCGAAGTGGTAATGATTTTATTCCCGTTGAACGATAAGGCGGCTATTTCTCCGAATGTTCCGCAATGAATGCCTTTGTACATCGAACCCAACGCCTCGGCGGAATCTTCCAAAACCGGTATTTCGTACCGGTTGGCAACGGAGAGGATATCCTCTATCTTCGCCGGCATCCCGTACAAATGGACGGGAATAATCGCCTTCGGCTTTTTGCCCTTCGCAATCCGGTCTTTGACGGCTCGTTCCAGATGTTCCGGCGACATGTTCCATGTATCTTTTTCGCTGTCGATAAACACCGGAACAGCATTTTGGTAGCGAATCGGATTGGTGGAAGCCGAAAAGGTAAAACTTTGGCAAATCACTTCATCTCCCGGTTGAACGTCTAAGAGAATCAGTCCCAGATGCAAAGCGGAAGTTCCGGAAACAAGCGCAGCAACATGAGCATTATTTGCGAGGAAAGTTTCGAGATCGTGCTCAAAAGCATCAACGTTGGGGCCAAGCGGAGCCACCCAATTGGTATCGAAGGCCTGCCGGATGAAATCCTGTTCGTGGCCGCCCATGTGAGCAAGGGAGAGCCAGATACGATTTGTTTCCATAATATACTAATAGTATTTTGTTAAATCTTTTCCTAAAACCGTACAGAATATAATCTGCAAGTCCCAATAAAAAGTTCTGTTTTTGATATAGTTCTTATTAATTCTGATTTTATCGGGAAAAATGACTTGATCGTTGTATTCCTGAGGATTCGGTTGCTGAGCCAAAATCTCTTCTTCATTCCGGTATTTCAGACTGGCCAAGCACGTGATTCCCGGTCGAATCGTCAGGATAATCCGGTCTTCGCCATGCAAATGATCAGCGTATCCGGGAACATCGGGCCTTGGCCCAACCAAACTCATATCGCCAACCAGTACATTCCACAATTCCGGCAATTCGTCCAATTTATATTTCCGCAAAAAAGCGCCTAACGGTGTAATCCGGCTTTCCCCTTTAACGGAAATCGACGAACCGGAATGATTGTGAGTCATGGTACGGAACTTATACATTGTGAATAATTTACCGTGTTTCCCAACCCGTTTTTGCCTGAAAATAACAGGACCGTCCGGCATCTTGACAGTAATCAAAATGCTTATGACAAGCAGAACAGGGGCGAGTATTAATAAACCGGTAAAAGAAAAAACTTTATCGAATAAGTGTTTGAAAATCAAACTAATTAATTTTTTGCAGTATTTCCAATTGTTTCCCGGATAACTTTAAATAATCCTGCTAAAGAGCCAAGTCCGTATGAAAAATGTAAGCACATGAATGTAGCAATGAGATAAACAAGATGTAGTTTTTTTGTCAAGGCAATTTTTAGGCTTATTAAAAAAATCAAGGCCATGTATATCAGCACTGATAACATGGATAAAAATAGCAGGGGAGAATAGACAAATGAAAACATCAACGGTAATAACAACGACAAAACAAACAGCATCGGGACAAAGTGACGGATCGACAATGAGTCAAACATCTTTGTATAATAAACCGTTAAAATATTCCATTTCCCGTTTTGGTAATTATTTTTCATGAGCGACTGGAAGGTTTCCCGCGCATAATAAATACAGTAAGTGTCCGGTATCAACACTATTTTGCCTCCATCTCTTTTAATGCGCTTATTCAATTCAATATCCTGGTTTCTGACAAGTTTCTCATTATACAACCCGTATTTTTGAAAAACCTCTTTTTTATAGCAGCCGAAAGGAACCGTGTCAACTTCCGTGATTTT
>JAISNS010000004.1 GCA_031276105.1 Dysgonamonadaceae bacterium | reverse complement strand
ATGGCGAATACGAAGTGAAAGGTAAAATCGGACATTATAATTCTCCGGCAAAAATTTATTTGCAATACATTGATAATAACGAAATAATCACTCAATCCGCAGATATTAAGGAGGGGCATTTTTTATTTTCAGGGAAAATACAGGCTCCAACCAACGGACGCTTAGTTATTATTCCCAACGGCGACTCCGTCGATACTCAACAAACATACGAACATAGTATCCCGCTTATAATCGGGAGTGAAAAAATAAATATTGACAGCGACGATTTGTTGGCAAATGCGGTTATTACAGGTTCTCCGCTCAACGATGATTTGAAAAAACTGAAAGAACAGTTAAAAACAGTCGAAGACAAAAAAAATAACTTGCTCCATGAATATTATAATTCTTCGCTTGAAAAACAACAAAATGAAGATTTCCAGCAATTTGTTCAGGAAAAAATAGAAGAGACAGTAACCGAAATCAAGGATATCTACAAAAATTTCATTATAAATAATCCCCGCTCTTTTGTCAGTTTGATGGCTTTGATAGAATACAGCCGGCAAAATCCGGATATGAACGATATTGCTTTTTTATATAACCGGTTGAGCGCCGATCTTCAAAATACCGGCGAAGGCAAAAATATCGGATTGCAATTATCGCTGTCGAAAACGACGGATATCGGGTCTGTCGCTCCCGGTTTTACCCAAAACGACGCAACCGGAACTCCCGTCAACCTTTCCGATTTTAGAGGAAAATACCTCCTGATAGATTTTTGGGCTAGTTGGTGCGGCCCCTGCCGGAAAGAAAATCCGCATGTCGTAAGAGCATACAATCAGTATAAAGATAAGAATTTCGAAATATTAGGCGTTTCCCTGGATAATCCGGGAGGCAGGCAAAATTGGCTGGCCGCTATTCAAAAAGACGGATTGACATGGCCGCAAGTGTCGGATCTGAAAGGTTGGCAAAATGCAGTGGCTCTTCAATACAATGTCCAATCCATTCCGCAAAATTTCTTGTTAGATCCTCAGGGCGTTATCATTGCCAAGAATCTAAGAGGAGAAACGTTGACGGCTAAATTAAAAGAAATTTTTGAGTAAGGATTGTCCTTGCTGTCTTTCCCTAAACGATGAGTTGAATGTTGAATCATAACCAGTCATACGATGCTTTTATAGGAGAATTAAGGAAAAAAATTCCCAAAAATCCGGTATTGGTTAATATGCTTACTACTATTTTATGTCTTGAAAAAGAAGCTATTTACCGGAGATTAAGGCAAGATGTCCCTTTTTCTTTCTACGAAATTGTCATTATCTCAAAAAAGTTTGGAATTTCGTTAGATAATATTGTGGGAATAGCCACCGAAAGCAGTATTCCGCTTCAACTGCGAACGCCTGATTTCATTAATCCGCAGGAGGTCGATTATTCGCTACTCAACGCTTATACCAACTTTCTTAAAACATTGAGGGGCTGTAAAACAACTGAAGCCGCTATGATTACGAATACGATTCCTTACGAACTTTTTTCCGCCTACCCGTATCTTGTCCAATACAATATATTCGACTGGCAGGCGCATTGTTGTAAGGAACATCCGAAACCGTTCCACGAATTATCGTTTCCGGATCGGATAGTAAACGAATTTCAGCGTTTGTCTGCCGAAACCAAATATATACCGGCTTGTTTTGTCTTCGACAAATATATTTTCCGGCGCTTAGTCAATACTATACATTATTTCAGCAGCATTCGCTTAATAGAAAAAGCCAGTATACTTAAAATAAAGAATGATTTACTGCAAATGATTGATTATATTGAAGATATGGCTGTCAACGGAGTATTCAGAGAAACCGCTTGCCGGGTCAATCTCTATATTTCCGATATGGATATTACGACCAATTATGCTTATATTGTGGCTGATAATTATAAACTCAGTTTTTTCAGGGCGTTTCTTTTAACTTCGGCAACTTCGGTGGACGAGCATTTCTTTGAAAAAGTAAAGAACCGGGTTCAATCGTTTATCCGAACTTCTACTTTGATAACAATAACAAACGAAAAACAGCGAATTTTATATTTCGAAAAACAGCGAAAAATTGTCAATGAACTTTAATACAACATCACTCATATTTAATACAACAATGAAACAGTTATTTCTTATTTTTTTCTTTACTGCTTTTTGCAAAGTAACTTTAGCCCAAACGGTTGAATTTCATTTCCCGCATTTTGCCGGAAAAGAATATTTGATTTACCTCAATAAGGGGACACAAAACGATACGGTTCAAAAAGGAACCATTGCCGCCGACGGGCATTTTACTTTTACGCTCCCCGAAAAAGACCGGGATTATGTGGGGATGATCAATTGGACGTTGCCTCAGGGAAAACAAAATTTCATCCTGAATAATGAAAATATTTCAATTAAGGCTGCGAACGATTCTCCGAATGATAATAATTTTATTTTTGAAAACAGTAAGGAAAATGACTTCTGGCTCAAACAAATAAACGATTTCAAAGAAATATTTCAACAGTCGGATGCTATTTACCGGGTGCAAGGAACTTTCGATAAAAACGGCGCTTTCTATCAGGCTTCGAAAACGGAACTTACCCTGTTGAACGATAAGTACAAAGAGAAGCGGGATGAATTAATAAACAGCGATTTATATGCAGCCCGCTACATGGAAATATTCAATTTTTTGAATGGTTTTGCTTCCGATTTAACTCTGTCCGAACAGGAAAAGTGGAATTCTGCCGTTCAGTTTATCAACGACCGCTTGGATATGGACGTTCTTTATACCAGCGGTTTTTGGAATCATCTCATCTCGTTGACTTTCGACTTGTTTCCCGACAAAATGCTTTTCGGGCAGGCAATGATAAAGAACCTCCAGCGCACTCGATCGCCTAAAATCTTCGACGCCTTAGCCAATGACTTGGTAACAATTTGCGAACAATTTGCATGGCCGGATGCAGAAGATACCATTATTTCCTATTTGAACACTTCCGGACGGGTGAAAAATGCAACCGGCGCTCTCTGGGTGGCCTTGGAAATGGACAAAGTGAAACCCGGAACTAAAGCAGTTCCCATTCAGGGAATAAAAAATTTATCGAATGCGCTCCTGATATTTTACGAATCGGATTGCAGCAATTGCCAAACGCAATTGGCGGAACTGATAAAACATTATCCCACGTTGAAAAAGAAGAATATACGTGTTATTTCCATCGCTTCCGACGAGAATAAACCCGTTTTCGAACATTGGGCGGCCACTTTCCCATGGAAAGATAAACTTTGTGACTATAAAGGTTTTACCGGTGAAAATTTCATCAATTACCACATAATCGGAACGCCTACTATTTTTGTCATCGACAAAAAAGGATACATTACCGGCCGGTATGTAAAATTACTCGAAACCGGATTGATTGATTAAGAAAACAGCAGGCGCACTATTTCAATTCTTTATATCATGGCATTTATCAAACGTTCTCTATTTCTTCCATTTTGTTTATTATCATTCTATCTTTCCGCACAAGAGGAAATTAAAGTCTCCCAGCTGAAAGCGTCTCCTTTAATCCCGATATATAATCCGGTATTGATTGATGATACCGACGTAAATAAAAAATCGTTTGAAACTCAATCGCTGCTTCAAACCGAAGTTGATTTTACCGCAGTCCGACAGAGTAAAGAGTTGTTGAAAGCCAATAAGGAAGACGTTTTTTCGTTACCTTTCGCCCCTTACGACAGCAAGATACCCGCCAGCGACAAAGCGATTCAACTGTTATCGTTCAATATTGATGCCGATCGCTATTGCAAAGCGGAATTATCCATCACATCCACCGACCGGTTTGAAGTATATGTCAACGGCGAAAAAGAAAAAAGTAAGGAAACCCAAGAAGACAGCCTCTCCAAAGCCAATGCCCTGAATATCGACCTGACGTTAGAACCGTATCGTTACGAAGTAATTATCAAACGGTTAGCCGGCGTGAAAAATTTCAATGAATCCGGAATGAAAATACAGCTTAAACCGAAAAATTCACAGGCTGCCATTACGATAACTGTCGATGCTAAACGACGAATTTCCATTCGGGATATTATAGAAGGAAACCGCTTGACATCCGGTAATTTATCTTCCACCGGAAACTATTTTTTAATGAACACACGCAATGTGTCGCCCGATGGAAAAAGTACGAATCAATTGGAATTGAGGGAAATGCAAAGCAATAAAACCGTTTATCGCTTTCCATCGGATGTGAATCCCCGTTGGCTGAATAAAGAAGACAAACTGATTTACTCCAAACAAGGACAAACGCATAAAGACTTATTCCTGTTTGACGCTCAAACGTTGGAAGAGACAAAAATAGCTTCCGACCTCTCATTCAATTCCTACGATATGGCGCCGAATAATCAATGGGTCGTTTTGACCATCAAAGATGAAATTCCGGCAGACAAAGGCGATTTGAAGCGGGTTTTGTCTCCCGGCGATCGTTCTGGCGCTTTTCGCAACCGCTATTCCATTTATTTATATTCCTTGAAAGATAAAACTTCGCAACGCTTAACGTTCGGAAGGGCGGAACTCCATTTGTCCGACATCAGTCCCGACAGTAAAAAACTCCTCTTTTCCGTTTCGGAAGAAACGAACGACCGCCCGTTTTCCGTTTCTACTCTCTATGAGATGAATTTGAACGATTTGAAAGTAGATACCCTGTTAAAAGATCCGTTCATGGCCGACGCTTTTTATTCCCCTGACGGACAAAAACTGCTGATAACAGGAGGTCCCGAAGCTTTCAATCATATCGGGAAAAATGTTAAAGAAGGGCAAATTCCCAATAATTATGATGACCAGGCGTTTATTTACGACAAAAAAAGCCGGGACATTATTCCGGTAACTAAAAATTTCGATCCGAATATTGTGAGCGCTCAATGGGCACGCTACGACGACAATATTTATTTTCGGGTCGAAGACAAGGACTATGTCCGCATTTATCAATACGATACAAAATCCGGTATTTTTACCAAACTGGATTTGCCGGAAGACATCATTGCCTCGTTTCAGGTATCGGAAAGCGCTCCGGTAGCGCTTTTCCGGGGTGAAAGCGCGTCGAACGCCTACCGGCTCTACCATTACGATCTGAAAACAAAGAAAACGACTTTATTAGCCGACCCGTTCAAAGAATCGTTAGAAGAATTGGCTTTGAGTCCCATGTACGACTGGTCATTCACAGCCGGCGAATCCGGTTCGCAGATTGAAGGACGCTATTATCTTCCGTACAATTATGAGGAAGGAACAAAATATCCGCTGATTGTTTATTATTACGGTGGGACTTCACCGACGTCCCGAATTTTCGAATCTACTTATCCTTTACAGACTTACGCTGCTTTGGGATATGTTGTCCTTACCATGCAACCGTCCGGGACTACCGGTTTCGGACAGGAATTTTCGGCGCGCCACGTCAATGCTTGGGGAAAAATGACCGCAGGGGAAATTGTCGACGGCGTTCGGAAGTTTTGCGAAGAACACACTTTTGTGAACAACGCTAAAATAGGCTGTATCGGAGCTTCTTACGGAGGTTTTATGACTCAATACCTTCTGACGCAAACCGATTTGTTTGCCGCGGCAATTTCACATGCCGGCATCAGTTCGATTGCCAGCTATTGGGGCGAAGGTTACTGGGGGTATTCTTACAGCGGCGCCGCCAGCGCGTTCAGTTATCCGTGGAATAATCCGGATTTATATATTAATCAAAGTCCTTTGTTTAAGGCGGATAAAATAACTACGCCTTTACTTTTGCTGCATGGGAGCGCCGATACGAATGTGCCCGTCGGCGAAAGTATCCAGATGTTCAATGCCTTGCGTCTGTTGGGAAAAACCGTCGAATTTGTTCAAGTACAAGGCGAAAATCATGCCATTTACGATCACAAGAAACGCATCGAATGGAATAAAACGATTCATGCCTGGTTTGCCAAATGGCTGAAAGACCAGCCGGAATGGTGGGAAGCTCTCTATCCTGAACGCTAATTATGTAACATGAACAGCGAATGATAGAACGAATCATTATTTTAGAGGGAGCGGATCCGGCGGCTTTTTTTGGAATAAATAATTCCAACATGCAATTAATCAAATCTTTATATCCCAAGTTGCGGATAGTTGCCCGGGGCAATGTGATAAAAGTGATTGGCGACGAAATGGAATTGCTTGCCTTTGAAGAAAAAATTCAAGAGATGGAGCAATATTGCCGGGAATATAATATGTTGATGGAAGAAGCCATCTTGAAAATAGTGAAAGGACAGAACGAGAGCATTTTCCCTGTTAGGCAGGATAATTTGATTATTTACGGGATGAACGGCCGCCCTATTCTTGCCCGCACGGAAAACCAGCAGAAATTAGTGCAGGCTTTTGCCGAAAATGATATGCTGTTTGCTATCGGGCCGGCGGGTTCCGGGAAAACGTATACTGCGATTGCCTTAGCTGTAAAAGCATTGAAGAACAAAGAAATGCGGAAGATTATATTGAGTCGTCCGGCAGTAGAAGCCGGCGAAAAATTAGGTTTTCTTCCGGGTGATATGAAAGATAAAGTCGATCCGTACCTTCAGCCTCTGTATGATGCTTTGGAAGATATGATTCCGGCGCTCAAACTCAAGGAACACATCGAAAACAAAATTATCCAAATTGCTCCGCTGGCGTTTATGCGGGGACGAACACTGAACGATGCGGTCATTATTCTGGACGAAGCCCAAAATACGACGATTCAGCAAATCAAGATGTTCCTGACCCGTTTGGGAACGAATGCGAAAATGATTATTACAGGTGATATTACGCAAATTGATTTACCGCCTTCGCAGACTTCGGGCTTGATTCATGCAATGGGGATTTTGAAAGACATTCCCGGAATCGCCCAAATCGAATTTGGGAAAAAAGACATTGTCCGCCACAAATTGGTACAGCGGATTGTAGAAGCCTACGAAAAAGAAAGATAGAGATACAGTTAGACTTATAATTAATCAACGAATAAAGAAAAATGGAACAGGCATTAATTAAAACGGATTTTAAATTCCTCAATCAAACAGATGCTCGTAAAGGTAAAGTACGTGACGTGTATTTTATCGGCGATAATCTGTTAATAATAGTTGTTACGGATCGCATTTCAGCGTTTGATTTCATCCTGCCGGAAGGCATTCCTTATAAAGGGCATGTGCTTAACCTGATAGCCTCCAAATTTTTAGACGCCACGACAGACATCGTTCCGAACTGGAAATTGGCAACGCCCGATCCGATGGTAACCGTCGGTTTGCGTTGCGAACCGTTTAAAGTAGAGATGGTTATCCGCGGTTATTTGACCGGAAGCGCTTGGCGGGAATACAAAGCCGGAGCAAGAACTTTGTGCGGCCTTACATTGCCCGAAGGGATGAAAGAAAATGAAAAATTTCCGTCCCCGATTATTACGCCGACAACGAAAGCCGATGAAGGACACGATCAAAACATCTCCAAAGATGAAATTATTGCCGGAGGATTGGTTAGCCGGAAAGATTACGAACAATTGGAAAATTACACCCAAGCCCTGTTTCGTCGAGGAACCGAAATAGCTGCCCAAAAAGGCCTGATTTTAGTGGATACCAAATACGAATTTGGGAAAAAAGACGGCAAAATCTATTTGATAGATGAAATTCATACCCCCGATTCTTCCCGTTACTTTTATACCGACGGCTACCGTGAACGATTTGAAAAAGGAGAAGAGCAGAAGCAACTCTCGAAGGAATTTGTTCGCAAATGGTTAATGGATAATGGATTTCAGGGAAAAGACGGGCAAACGATTCCTGAAATGACCCCTGAATATTGTAAAAGTGTATCCGAGCGATACATTGAACTGTACGAGAAAATTACGGGCGAGAAATTTATCAAGTCGGACAGTCGTGATTTGGCCGGACGAATCAAAAAAAATATAGAAGATTATTTGAGCAACGATGGATCAATATGGCTTAATCGGTAATCCGTTAAAACACTCTTTTTCGCAGGGTTTCTTTAATGACAAATTCAGGGAAGAAAACATTGACGCTCAATACATCAACTTTGAAATACCTTTCATTCGGGAAGTTACGTCAATTATTAAAAATAATCCTTCGCTGAAAGGCTTGAATGTAACAATTCCCTACAAGGAGCAAATCATCCCATTTTTAGACCGATTGAGTGAAAACGCCCGTTTGATAGGCGCAGTCAATGTCATAAAAATTGACCGGAATAAAGGAAAAATCAAATTAACCGGTTTCAATTCCGATATTATCGGTTTCAAAGAATCCATTGAGCCATTATTGCAAGCCCATCACAAACAAGCGCTTATACTGGGAACCGGCGGCGCGGCCAAAGCCGTTTACTATGGATTGAAGCAATTGGGAATCGTAACGACTTATGTTTCCCGGGCAAAAAAGTCGGTAAATATTTTGAATTACGAAGATTTGTCGAAGGAAATCATTGAGGCGAATACGATAATTGTCAACTGCACTCCCATTGGGATGTGGCCGAAAGTAGATGAATCGCCCAATATTCCGTATCAATGGCTCAATGAACAGCATTTATTATACGATTTATTGTACAATCCCGACGTAACCCTGTTTATGAAGAAGGGCGCCGGACAGGGAGCAACCGTTAAAAACGGATTGGAAATGCTTTTATTACAAGCATTTGCCGGCTGGGAATTTTGGCAGGGAACGAGGAAATGAGTGTAAATACAGATAAAACGGATAACACAGATTTTCACGGGCAAGATGTAAAAACAATGCGGCTGACTCGAAATTCATTCCTTTGGGCGAGGTTCTACGACGTCCATCTGGCGACGACCCAGACGCTCGTCTGGCGACGACCCAGACGTCCGTCTGGCGACGACCCAGACGCCCGTCTGGCGACGACCCAGATAGCCGTGCAGGTACGGGAATAGGCAATAGCGAACAACATTTAGTCGGTCGGTAGTGCTTCTAATTAATAATAATTGCACTATCTTTGTACTTTCATCAAATCAATTAAAGTTATGGAAACAAGGAAGTTTAAACGCTTGCCTTACGGCAACAGTAATTTTGAGAGGCTAATCATGGAGGATTATGCCTACGTAGATAAGACGCATTTCATCGAATTGTTGGAACAGGAAAGCAATTCGTACCTGTTTTTCACCCGTCCGCGCAAGTTCGGCAAGAGTTTGTTCTTTACGATGCTGTATCATTATTATGATATTTGCAGCGCCGACAAATTCGATACGCTGTTCGGCGATTTGTATATCGGCAAGCACCCTACGCCGAAACATAATAGTTATGTGGTGATAGAATTTGATTTTTCCGGTTTGGACACATCGAACGAAGAGCATTTCGTCAAATCGTTCGGTTCCAATATCAGGGAATCTGTCCGCAGTTTTTTGCGCAGGCATAAAAGTATTTTCCCGGACGCCGACAGTCTGCTGAATGAGATAACAGTTGAACAGTCGGGTGTTACTTCTCTGCAAAAAGCGTATGCAGCCGTTCAAACAGCCGGGTTAAAACTCTTTGTCATCATCGACGAATACGACCACTTTGCCAACGACCTGATAGCGATGGGCACCGGCAAAGGTGATGACCTCTACCGCAAAATGATTCGCGCCAACGGCTCCGTGCGCGATTTCTACGAAACACTGAAAGCGGGCAGCAAAACCGTCATTGACCGCATCCTGCTTACCGGTGTCACGCCGATCATGCTCGACGACCTCACCAGCGGATTCAATATCGCCAACAGCCTGTCGCTGAAAAAGCAATACAACGAAATGCTGGGTTTTACGCAGGAAGAAGTTAACTGGCTGGCGGAAGTAACCGGAGTAGACCGGTCGCTCTTTAAAGAAGAAGATTTGATATTCCATTACAACGGCTATCTTTTTCACGAAGAAGGCAAACACCGGGTTTATAACCCGTCCATGATGCTTTACTTTTTTGATATGCTGATGAGCAGCAGTCGGGGAGCAGTATACACCATCGACGAAAACCTGAAAACCGATTACGGTCGCCTGCGTCGCCTGATCATGAATGAACAGAATCGTGTTCAGTTAGTGGAAATCGCTAAAAACAACCGCATCCTTTCGGACATTATTCCGAAGTTTTCCATCGACGAACTGCACGACGGCCAGTCGTTTGTTTCACTGCTCTTTTACATGGGTTTGCTCACCATCGACTGCATGGAAGAAGGAACGCTCCGATTGAAAATACCCAACAATTCCATCCGAGTCGTCTATTGGGAATATATCCAGCTATTGACGAAAGACCGGAATGAAGACATCCTGATCGACCTCAGCCGGCAGGTAGTCGCCCTTCGGGAGTTGGCCTACCGGTGCAATCCGGCGCTGTT
>JAISNS010000233.1 GCA_031276105.1 Dysgonamonadaceae bacterium | reverse complement strand
TAGTATTAGTTATTATTTTATTATTCAGCATGATAACACTAAAAGCACAAATCGCGGGAGACTGGAAAGGTACGTTAAACGTACAAGGTATGGAATTGGAACTCATCCTCCACATCAGCGGGGCCGACGGCGCTTACACCGCCACGATGGACGTTCCTTTGCAGGGCGCTGCCGGTATTCCGGTAGAAACAGTCGCCTTTGAAAACAATCAGTTGACAATTGCCCTGCCGCAGATGCAACTCTCGTACAAAGGAACACTTGCCGGCGAAACGATTGAAGGTAATTTTGAACAGGGCGGCATGACTTTACCCCTGACGTTAGCCAAGTTTGAAAGCCAATTGCCCGGCAATCCGGCGCTTCCCTCTACGGAAAAGGAACTCGCCGAACTGATCGCTTACGACAAAGGCGATTTCAAGTACAAAGTCGAA
Organism: Dysgonamonadaceae bacterium; assembly: GCA_031276105.1. Lineage (GTDB taxonomy): Bacteria > Bacteroidota > Bacteroidia > Bacteroidales > Azobacteroidaceae > Azobacteroides. The sequence continues at coordinate 5,358 of JAISNS010000233.1, read as the reverse complement.
GACTATTTCGCCCGCCCGAAAGCCTCGGCTTTCCAACTTTCACCGAACGGGAAATACATGTCGTACCGCGAAAAAGACGAAAACAACAAACGACACGTCTTTGTCAAAGAAATTGCAACCGGAAAATCACAGCGCATTATCGAAGAAAAGGAAGAACTGATTCGCGCTTATGGCTGGGTGAACGACGAACGTCTGATTTATTTGATGGACAATGGCGGCAACGAAAATTATCACATTTATGCCGCTAATCTCGACGGAACAAACAATCTTGACCTCACTCCTTTTGAAGACGTTCAAGCCGGCATCCTCAACATGCTCAAAGAGCAAAAGGATTACATCATCATCCAACTGAACAAAAACAACAAGCAGGTTTTTGAGCCGTACAAACTCAATGTAGTTACCGGCGAAATGGTGCAATTGTTTGAAAACAAAGATGTAGAAAACGCTATACAGGGTTACGATTTCGACAAGAACGGCGAATTGCGCGCCTATTCAAAGATAGTAAACGGCATTGAAGCCGAACTTTGGTATAAAGATTTAACCACCGGCGAGTTCAAACTCATCTATCACGGCGCATGGTACGAAGGATTCGGTATCGTGGGCTTCGATTATTCGGGTAAAAATCCCGATTACGCCTACGTGGCAACCAATGTCGGCAGCGATAAGAGCCGGATTGTCCTCTACGATTTCAAGAACAACACAATTGTAAAAGAAATTTTCTCCCACCCCGATTACGATGTTTCCAGCATGGCGCGTTCGCGTAAGCGCAATTACGAAATCGACTATTTCAGCTACGAAGGCGAAAAAAACGTAATCGTTCCGGTAAGCGCATTTTATAGCGATTTGCATAAACGGATGGAAAAGGAATTTAAGGGAAAAGAGAGTTACGTAGTCGATTATGACGACGATGAAAATACGTTCCTGTTGGTTGTTCAAAGCGACAAATTGTATGGAACGTACTATCAATACGATGTAAAAACGAAAAAGTTTACCCTTCTGTACGACCTGATGCCGCAATTAAAAGAAGAAGACATGGCCGAGATGCGACCGATAACGTTCAAAAGTCGCGACGGGCTTATGATTCACGGATACATCACCTTACCCAAGGCGGCGCTGGAAGGCAAAAAAGTCCCGCTGATCGTGAATCCTCACGGCGGGCCGCAAGGCGTTCGCGATTCGTGGGGTTTCAATCCCGAATCCCAACTCTTTGCCAGTCGCGGATATGCTACGTTGCAAGTAAACTTCCGCATTTCGGGCGGTTATGGAACCGAATTTCTGAAAGCCGGCTTTAAGCAAGTCGGTCGCAAATGTATGGACGACGTGGAAGACGGCGTTCGATATGTAATCGCACAGGGCTGGATCGATACGGATAAAATAGCGATTTACGGCGGCAGTCACGGCGGTTACGCTACTTTGATGGGCTTGATTAAAACGCCGGATTTGTATGCTTGCGGCGTAGATTACGTAGGCGTATCGAATATTTTCACCTTTATGAAATCCATTCCCGAATATTGGAAACCGTATTTGACGATGTTAAAAGAAATATGGTACGATACCGACGTGAAAGAAGAAGCGGAAATAGCCAAAGAAGTATCGCCGGTCTATCAGATAGATAAAATTACGAAACCGCTGTTTGTGGTTCAGGGCGCCAACGACCCGCGCGTCAACATCAACGAATCCGACCAGATTGTCGAGCAATTGCGCACCAAAGGCTTTTTCGTTCCTTATATGGTGAAATACAACGAAGGACACGGTTTCGGCCACGAAGAAAATTCATTGGAAATGTATAAATGTACGATGGGCTTTTTGGCAAAAAGCTTTTCGGGCAAACGATAAAAAATTCTGTTCTCTATTGTTGAAAGGGGGGGTGTCTCAAAAAGCACCCCCTTTTTCTTTGCGTTACTTATTTCACGCCCGTCATGATGACTTCAATCCGGTTCTCCGAATGGATAAACGACCGGGCGGCGTTTTGAATATCAGCCGGAGTTACTTCATTCAATGTTTTTACATAACCGGTGCAGGCATTGTAACCGGTACGGTAATAGCGGGCAATGACCGACGCCCAATAAGCATTTTCCTGCTCCTGTTCCTGTTGCTTTTTCAGCATAAATTCTTTGACCTTTTGGAAGTCTTCCTGACGGGGGCCTTTTTCGGCGATTTGCTGAAATTCGTTCCGGATAATTTCGTTGAGATAAACGGTTTTTCCCGGTTCCGTTTCGTAGTAAATCTGAAGCGGCGCCTGTCCTTTCGGATAGTCGGCGATAGACGACGAAACGCTGACGCCGTAAGTACCGCCTTCGTTTTCACGGACTTTCTCGGTATAAACAATTCGCAGGATTTGTTGCAACATATCTACCTCAATCCGGTTTTTGAGGTCGGGTTCCAAAACAGTCCAGTAAGTATTGAATACAATTGATTTGATGTTTTCCATTTTTTGATCGAAGCGATTCGTTTTCACGCCCGGCTGCAAGCCGGCATTTACCGGCAGGTAGTTTTCGTTCCGGTTGATGGCAGGAAGCGCACCCAGATATTGAGCGATCAAAACGTTGGAACTGTCGGGATTGATGTTTCCGGTAAATACAAACGTGAAATCACCGGCGTCGGCATAGCGGTCTTTCCGCCAGTTCAAGATGGTTTGATAGTTCGCTTTCTCCAAATCGCCGGCTTTTAAGCGCTTTTCGCGGGCAAAATTGGCATACAGTTCTTTGATTATGGTATCTGTAAGAGCTATTTCCGGGTTCGCTTCGACGCTTTCCAAATTCGATTTTATTCGGGCGATAACCGATTGCCACGCTTCTTCGTCCGCTCTTGGAGCCGTGAAATTGAGGTATATCAACTGCAACAAGGTTTCAAAATCTTTCACTCCCGACGAGCCTGAAAATCCTTCGTAAGTCAGGTCGATGACCGGTTCCAGGGAAACGTTCTTGCCTGCCAGCGCTTTGTTCAATTCGGTTTGGCTGAAGTTGCCGAGTCCGCCTAAACCGGCTGCGGAGGGGTATAATTTGATGTTGACGGCTTCCGTTTCGGGGAAATGCGAAGATCCGCCCGGACTGATTGCGCGGAGGATGATTTCGTCGTCTTGGAAATCCGTCGGTTTAACGACGACTTTCACGCCGTTGGAGAGGCGGTAAACGGTTGCTCCGAAAGGATTATCCTGCGATTCGGAAACGATGCTTCCTCCTGCCGGCAATTCGTTTAACAACGGTTCGTTGCTTGTTTCTTCTTTCGGCGGAAGGAGGTCTTCGTTCCGGGCTTCGGCGTACCACCGGAGTAAATCGTCTTTGGAGGGAAGGGCTACATCGTCTTTTTCGGGAGCGCTCAGGGTAAGGACGATGTTTTTGTCTTTGATTAAGCCGGCGGCATATTGATTAATCGTCGCTACCGTAACTTGGGAAGCAACCGATGCAATCAAATTAAATTCCATCTCGATGCCGGGGATGTATTCGTCCAGTGTAAAATGCCTGACATATTCGTTGGCATAGGCTGCGTTTCGCGTTTTATCTTTTTCCTTGAAAGCGCTTTCGTATTGCGTCAGCAGATTGGTTTTTGCCCGCTCGTATTCGGCGGCGGTAAAGCCGTATCTTTTCAGGCGTTCGATTTCACGGACAATTGTTTTCAATCCGCGTTCGATTTCGTTTGCTTTCGTTTGCACGATACCTATCAAAGCGTCCATTGTTGCGGTGTTGGCGAAAGAACCGTTCATTACGCCGGCGCTCAGGAAAGGGGGATTTGCCTGTTGCAGCAGATCGTTTATCCGTTCGCGCATAACGTTGTGGATAATCGAATTGAGATAGTTCATCGACAAGCCGGCTAAAGTTCCTCTCAGTTCTTTGGGGAGTTTATCGTGTTTGAAATTGAGGGTAATTCTTGTCCGGGTAGATTCTTTATCGGTCGCGATACCGACTAACGGTTCCTCGTTTTCTGCTATCGGGAAATAGATTCGTTCCGCCGGATCGACCGGAGCGGGGATGTCTGCAAAGAGGAGTTTCAGTTTGTATTCGATTTGTTCGGGGTCGATGTCGCCGACAACGATTAAAGCCTGTAAATCGGGGCGATACCATTTCTTATAAAAGGCGCGCAGGGTTTCCGGTTTGAAGTTCAGGATAATTTCTTCCGTACCGATAATATTTCGCCGGGAATAGGGATTGCCGGGAAGGATTTGCGGGAGGATTTTTTCGTTCAGCCGTTGGTTAGCGCCGCCGTAAGTGCGCATTTCTTCGCGGATGACGCCTCTTTCCTTGTTTATTTCCGATTCTTCCAACAGCAGGGAACCCGACCAGTCGTGCAGAATCAAGAGACAACTGTCGATGATTCCTTCCCTGACGGCAGGCACGTTGGAAATGTTGTAAACCGTTCGGTCGTAGCTGGTGTAGGCGTTCAGGTTTTGTCCGAATTTCACGCCGATCGATTCCAGATAGCTAATCAGCGAATTGCCGGGGAAATGAGTGGAACCGTTGAAAGCCATGTGTTCCAGAAAATGCGCCAAACCGTTCTGGTCGTCTTCTTCCAAAACAGCTCCGACATTCTGGGCGATATAAAAATCGGCTCTTTCTTTCGGCAACTCGTTGTGGCGGATGTAATAAGTGATTCCATTGTCCAATTTTCCGTAGCGGATGTTCGGGTCGATGGGAAGTTTCTGTATTGGCTGAGCCAACAGGGTAACAACATAAAGCAGGATAAATCCTGAAATGACTGAGATTCTTTTCATTGTGTGTTGTATTTTAAATTGTTTTTCTTTTCTTTATGACCGCGCAAAGATAATAAAAATCACGGGAACTTCGGCAAATTCACCATTCGTTTACCCGTCAACTTTTTCCCCCGAAAATATTTGCATAATCCGAATAAACAAATTACATTTGCAGCGGTTTTTGTAAAACATCAATAAATATGGCAGCTTCCGTAATTTACAGTTTATTACACATTATTAACTTCCATCGCTTGGAAGTTAACGGAATTATGCGTATACACACAGGAGGTTCAAGGCTAAAGGGAAAAGGTACAGGGAAAAGGGTACAAGGTACAGGAACGGCAAAGCTGCATACCCTGTACCTTGCATCTTTTTCATGCCGTATTGTATCGGTCGTCGATACTGTACTGTATCGACGACCCCGATCCAAACGAGCGTCTGGGGGTGCGCTCCCCCTGTCATCCCGCGCTTGACGCGAGATTCCCTGAACAACGTGCTGCGGATCATCAGGGGATTGCGAGTCAAGCTCGCAATGACAGGTATAAAATCCGCTTAATCCGTGTCATCCGCGTTCCATTGTTGTATCTGCCGGAAATTTTGATTACTTTTGCCGGAAAATCAACGAATATGAGCGATCAACGTTATATGCAGCGCGGGGTTTCCGCCTCGAA
>JAISNS010000194.1 GCA_031276105.1 Dysgonamonadaceae bacterium | reverse complement strand
GCTGTTTTTGCACAGTCCCTGTAATACTAAACTCGACGTGACATAGCGAAATTTTGTCATATCGTTCTTGTGGTGGGAATAGATCGGCATCCCACAATGTAAATAATAAACATACTCCTTGTGTTCATACACCGCTAAACTCGGCGTAAGTAAATGTGAATCTGACGGAAATAAGGGTAATAATAATTGACTCATCTTCTTGTAAATTTATTGCTTTTTTTCTTTACGACAAATCTGTTGGATTTACGGTTGTTTCGGGGATAGTAGAGGAGTTCTGAAATTGCATTCTTCTAAATTAGTCGTCAAGAACTGCCGTCATACACACACTCTGAATCTTTGTTGAAGAAAACTTTGCAACAACTTTCACAAGCAATTGCAACAAATAATATGATTGTTCCGACTCCTAATATAGAAGAATGACAATATTCATTTTCTCTCTATAATATTATATAGCAAATATTGTGCCAAAATATTCACAAATATGCAAAATCGGGAATATCCGATGATTTTTTTTGACTAAAATCATCTATTTCATCGCTTCGTAGATAATATCCTGGATACGGCTGCGGATATTCAGTTCCATCAACTTTGTATAAGTGCGGGAAGGATAAATCCGGTTCGATAGGAAAATATATATCAGCTTATTATCGGGATCCACCCAAAAACAGGTACCCGTAAAACCGGTATGGCCATACGCGCTTGCAGGCGTCTTTTCGCCGGTTAACGTGGAATTGGCGTTCGATTTATCGGGCTTGTCGAATCCTAATCCCCGGCGGCTAACGGGGCTTTTCGTCGAGGTAAATGTATGGGTGGTAGTTTCGCTAAAATAGCGCTCCCCTCCGTAAACGCCGTTATTCAAAAACAATTGCAATATTTTTGCCATATCGTTGACATTCGAAAATAAACCGGCATTGCCGGAAACGCCTCCCAGTACGGCGGCGGCCTCGTCGTGAGGATAACCGATCAAGATCTGGTTCCTGAGAAACCGGTCGTTTTCGGTGGGAGCGATATTTTTCCGGTTAATCTTCTTCAATGGAAGAAACATCGTGTAATTGGCGCCTAAACCGGCGTAAAATTCTTTTTCAAGAAAGGTATCTAACGATTGCTTCGTAATATTTTCAACCGTTTCTTTCAGCAAAATGAAATTCAAATCGCTGTAAAGGTAATGGTTGGAACGCTTTAATGGCGACGCCGCAATTTCCTTAACAACCATGGTTCGGAGCGTATCGTTGAGGTAAAAGTTTTCGGCTGCTTGCCGTTTAATTTTTCCGGCAGGCGTAGCGGAAACCAGTTCGGGACGAAAGCTAAAATCGCTGCGTGCATACGTATTTTTATCGTATTGAATGCGATAAGTCAGATTTCTTTTCGACGAAAAAAGAGGCCCTTTATAGCTTGTCGAATCAATCAACAAACGATAAAAAGGCAGGAAAGAAGTCAATCCCGATTGATGAAACAGAGCGTCCTTGACACTGATTTTCGATTTATCCGTGTTTTGTAATTCCGGGATGTAGCGGCTCAACAAATCCGTCAGCGCTATTTTTCCCGAATCGTAGAGTTTCATCACGGCAGGAAGCGTTGCAAGCGCTTTGGTTACGGAAGCTAAATCGTAAACGTCTGTGTTCCGGACGGGATGCGTGCCTGCGTAATCGAAAAAACCGAACGATTGATGATAAACGACTACGCCGTTTTTGGCGACTAATACCTGACAACCCGGAAATGCTTTGGCTTTGATTCCTTCGCTAACTATCTTGTCGATTTTCAGGAGTGTAGCGGACAACATTCCGACTTCTTCGGGTTGTTGATACGAGAGGCGCACTTTTTTCGTTTGCAGGCCGGCGCCGTAATCAAACAGGCCGGCAATGCTTGCCGGAAGTTTCCCTTTTGCGGGCAATCCGCCCATAACTACCTCGGCGGCGGCTACTTGAGCATAGCGGGTATTTTCGTAAGCCAGAGTTACCGATCGGGCAGAATCGATGCATTGCCGGTATTTATCCAAACGATAAGGCGAAAGGAAAAAAACCAGGTGAACTTCTTTTTGTGCGCACAGGGACTGTAAGGCTGAAGGAATCGCCGTTTTCGCGGAATGAATCCCGCAAATAACAGCATCATAATCCTGCAGCGAAGCAAATACGGCGGAAAATTCCTTTTCGGCTGCTTTTTCCGGTATCCGGAAAAAATCGAATCCGCCATACAATGCCATCGTTTCCTGAAAAGGCGAAAGTTTGCTTTCTCCGGCGGATAATACGGCTATTTTTTTATTTGCCGACTGTTTGAGGGGGATGCAATCCTGTTGGTTTTTCAATAACGTGATGGCTTCTTCATTCAATTTCCGGGCTAACCAATCGGCGTAATCCGAATTGATTCGCCTTTTTAATCCTTTTGTTTTCACCGGCTTCGATTGATTCAAGCCGGTAATGTATTTATAACGGAGGATTTTCAGGCATTTTTCTTCGACCGTTTGCAAACTCAGTTCGCCATTCCCGACAGCTTCTTTTATGGCTGCAAATCCGGCTGCCGGATTCTGTGGATTCAGCAAAACGTCGTTGCCCGCTAATAAGGCCAGAAGGCAAACATTTTGCTTTGTTCCCGAAGCGCCTTTCATTGCCAGCGCATCGGTGAAAACCAACCCTTTAAAACCCAGTTCTTTTTGAAGCAATCCGGAAACGACGTTCGGCGACAGGGATGTTGGGAGCGCAGAAACGCTGTCTAAAGCCGGAACCGCCAAATGTGCGGTCATTATACCGGCAAAACCTTCGCGGATGTATTGAACAAAGGGATATAATTCCACTTCATTCAGGCGGGTACGGGAATGATTAATCAGCGGCAACCGCAAGTGCGAATCGTCGGATGTGTCGCCATGTCCGGGAAAATGTTTTCCCACGGCAAGCACATTCCGTTGCTCCAGTCCTTTTGAATAGGCAATGCCTTTTTCGACCACCAACTGTTGCTGTTCGCCATACGAACGGCTACCGATAACCGGATTATCCGGATTGCTGTTTACATCCAGTGCGGGAGCAAAATTAATCTGTACGCCGAGTTCATTCAGTTCACGGCCAACCTCTTCGCCATACAGATGCACGAAATGATTGTCTTGAATGGCGCCGATCATCATGTTTCGGGGAAAAAGCGGCGTACCTTCCAGACGCATAGCCAATCCCCATTCCCCGTCGAACGCGATAAACAAAGGTATCCGGCTGGCTTTGCGGTAGATATTGATGGAGGCGGCTTGATTTTCCAAACTCCCTTTTGAAAACAAGACGCCGCCGATATGTAAATCCTTAATGTATTTCAATACTTTCTTCCGGTAAGCGGGACGAGGATCGACCGTAATCATAAACAGTTGACCGATGCGTTCGTCCACCGTCATAGAATCGAAAACCGAATCGACCCACTGATTCATAGCTGTGGCGTTTACTTTGGAGTAGAGAACGGGAGGTTCCTGTGCAGCAACAAATTGATATAAAATCAAAAATAAAACAAGCGGGATTCTTTTTTTTATGCCCATTATTGATAAACAAATTTAAAAACCGGCTGCAAATATACGCAAAAAATTTAATCTACGGCGCTCGTCGTTGGAAGTACAGTGAGAGCTACGTCTGAGCCGGTCTCAGACGAGCGTCTGAGTCGGCCTCAGATGAGCGTCTGAGTCGGCCTCAGATGAGCGTCTGAGTCGGCCTCAGATACGGCTCTGTCATCCCGCGCTTGACGCGGGATCCCCTGAAAACCCCTGTCATTCCGCGCTTGACGCGGAATCCCCTGAAAGTCCCCTGTCATCCCGTGCTTGACACGGGATCCCCTGAAAAACGCAGAACATTTAATCAGGGGATTGCGGGTCAAGCCCGCAATGACAAGGTTGGTAAAAAGGGGATTGCGGGTCAAGCCCACAATGACAAGGTTGGGAAAAGGGGCGCAAAGCGAGAAAAGCGAGAAACAAACGGCGTCAGCCCTCCCCCTCCCTATGTGGGGAGGGGGCCGGGGGGAGAGGTGAAAACGAATTAAGTATTA
>JAISNS010000185.1 GCA_031276105.1 Dysgonamonadaceae bacterium | reverse complement strand
GAAATTAATAATACGTAATAAATTGTTATTTACCGGAACTATTTTTATCACTATTTTTACAAAAACCACTGCAAATGTAATTCATTCTATCAAATTATGCAAATGTTTTTGAAAAAAGTTGACGAGTTAACAAGTGACGAGTTGAATTTTTCTTCTTTTACCTAAAATCCGTACGAATTTTCAGACCTCGTTGTGTGTAATTAAAAATTTAATGCTAACTTTGGTGTAATTTTTATAAAAAATCTCGGTGAATATCACGGAATTAAACAAATGAAAACATTAAATGGAGGTTGCATCGCCATTGACCGGTTCCGGATTTCAGCCTTTTAGTTCTATCACCTCCATATCTTTAATGTTTTTTCCTTCAATAACAAACCGGACGATTGTCCGCACCTGATGAAAACCGGATTTTCCGGCGGCGCCCGGATTCACGCAAAGCATCTGTAAAGCGGGGTCGTACTGTACTTTCAGAATGTGCGAATGTCCGCAGACAAACAGTTGAGGCCTGTAAGCATAAATCTCCCTGCGGATTTCCGGCGCATATTTCCCTGTGTAACCGCCGATATGCGTCAACAAAACCGGAACGTCTTCTATCGTAAACCGTAAAACTTTCGGGCAAAGCGTCCGAACCGGATAACCGTCGATATTTCCGTAAACCGCCCTCAGCGGTTTCAATGCCTGCAATTGATTCAAAACTTCTTCGCTCCCAATATCTCCGGCGTGCCATATCTCATCGCAACCGGAAAAATAATGGGCAAATTTTTCATCCCAACAGGCATGTGTATCGGAAAGTAAACCGATTTTTTTCATAATAAATGCTTATTTTTACAAACAAAATTAATACTTTTGGGTGATAAAATTCACCGTTCATAAATTTATAATGCAAAGTATGGAATATGCCTATTTTAACCGCGACATCAGTTGGCTTTCTTTCAACTACCGGGTGTTGTTGGAGTCGGAAGATTCCGATATTCCTATCTATGAAAGAATTAAATTCCTTTCCATCCATGCTTCCAACCTGGAGGAATTTTATAAAATACGGGTGGCCGAACATCGAAGCGTGATTATGAAAAAGGTACATTCGGACGAAGACCCGGCGGAAGCGGAAAAAATACTCGAACAAATCAAAATCGAAGTTACCCGCCAACAAAAGGAGTTTTTCCGCATCTTTAATAACGAAATTTTGCCCGAACTCGCCCGAAAAAACATCATCCTCTATATGGACGATAAACCGCAACCGGAACACCGCGAGTTTGTCCGTAACTATTTCAGGGAAGAGATATTCCCTTTCCTGCAGCCGGTGATGCTGATGAAAGACGAAATCAAAGTCTTCATCCGCGACAACCGCCTCTATCAGGTCGTACAGTTACGGAAAAAGGAAACCGGCGAACGCCGTTACGCCATCATCAAAATTCCATACGCCAAAGTCCCCCGTTTCATCGAACTGCCCCAGCTGCAAAAAAAATACTATTTCATGTTTGCAGAAGATATTATTTCGGCTAACCTTGTCGATATTTTCATCGGATACACCGTCGAAGGCAGCTACAACATCAAAATATCGCGCGACGCCGATATTTATATCGACGAGGAAAAACCGCTTACAAATATCGTGGAAACCATCAAAAAGAAAGTTAAGAAACGAAAAATAGGCGATTTAAGCCGTTTTGTCTATGACCGCCGAATGCCGCAAGCCTGTTTGGATTATGTTTGCGAAACGTTTTCCATTTTCAAAGAAGATTTGATTCCCGACAATGTCCACCTCAATATGGAAGATTTAATCAAACTGCCGAATCCTTCGGGAAAAGAGTTGGAACGGATACCGCCGCTCCCCATCCGCATCCCGGAATTGGACAAAGCCGACTGGATATTTCCCGTCATCCGGAAAAAAGATATTTTCTTCCATTATCCATATCATACCTTCGATTATTTTATCCGTTTCCTCATGGAAGCCTCCACCAATCCGCGAGTGGAAGAAATCAGGGTAACGCAATACCGCGTAGCCCAAGATTCGGAAATCATCACCAACCTGATTAACGCAGCCAAAAACGGGAAGAAAGTGACGGTTTTCGTGGAACTGAAAGCGCGTTTCGATGAAGAAAACAACCTCAAAACCGCCGAAATCATGCAACAAGCCGGAATATGCATCCTCTACAGCCTTCCGGGTTTGAAAGTTCACGCCAAAGTGGCTTTGGTAATCGAAAAACGGGATTTCAGGAAACAACAGAAATCGTACGCCTATCTGAGTACCGGCAATTTCAACGAAAAAACCGCCCGCCTGTATTCCGATATGGCTATTTTGACGGCCAATACCAAACTAACCAAAGAAATACGCCAACTGTTCGACGTCCTGAAAGGGCAAACCCAAACCATCCGCTTCAACCATTTGCTGGTTACGCCATTCAATATGCTTCAAAACCTGAAAGACTTCATTCAGCGAGAAATCAATCAGGCAAAAGCCGGAGAAAAAACACATATTATATTAAAAATGAATGGCCTGCAAGACCCTGTCCTGATCGACGAACTGTATCGCGCCTCCGAAGCGGGCGTCGAAATCGACCTGATTATCCGGGGAATTTCATGTATTGTCCCCGATCAGCCTTACAGCAAAAATATACGCATCACTCGCATTGTGGATATTTTTCTGGAACATTCGCGTATCTGGTATTTCTACAACAAAGGGAAAGAAGACGTTTTCCTAAGCTCTGCCGACTGGATGAAACGGAATCTGTACCGGCGCATAGAAACGGCTTTCCCAATACTGAACCGAAAAATCAAACAGACAATCATTGATATTCTGAAAATACAGTTGAGCGATAACGTAAAAGCCTGTTTCATTGACGAACATCTAAACAACCGGTTCAAACGGGGCAATCAGCCGGCGTCCGTACATGCCCAACGGGATATTTATGAACGTTTGAAAGGAACAAAACGAACAAAAGGCGAACTATGAGCGGAAGTTGGATTTTATTGGTGATTTTACTTTATTTCGGCCTGTTGCTCGCCATTTCCCTGTTCATCGGGAAAAGACATTCCGGAAACGCCGCTTTTTTCTTAGGCAACCGGCAATCGCCGTGGCAGGCAGTTGCGATTGGAATGGTCGGCGCATCCCTGTCGAGCGTAACTTTCGTTTCGGTACCCGGTATGGCCGGCGTTAGCGGAATGACTTACATGCAAATGGTTTTAGGCTTTTTATCGGGTTATGCCGTCATTGCCTTTGTTCTGCTGCCGGTTTATTACAAAATGAATCTTACAAGCATTTACACTTATCTCGATGAGCGCATCGGGAAAAATGCCTGCAAAACCGGCGCGGGATTTTTTCTCCTGTCGCGTGCCATCCTGTCGGCTGTTCGCCTCTATTTAGCGGTCTTGATACTGCAAACTTACGTTTTCGACGCATGGAATGTCCCGTTTATTGTTACGGCCGCCGGCGTCCTCCTGATGATTTGGATTTATACCCACAAAAGCGGCATCCGAACCATTGTCTGGACCGACCTTTTACAGACATTCTTCCTGCTTGCGGCTTTAATCATCGTTCTGTGGCAGATAACTCAACGCTTACACCTCGACGGGCAAAGCATTATAACCGTCGTAAAAGAAAGTCCCCATGCGCGCATCTTTGTCTTCGACGACTGGCATACGCGGCAAAACTTTTTCAAGCAATTCATCAGCGGGATGTTCATTACGATTGCCATGACGGGCGTTGATCAGGAGATGATGCAAAAAAACCTTTCCTGCAAAAATTTACGTGAAGCGCAAAAAAATGTCTGCACATGCGGCCTCTTTTTTCTTCCCGTCAATTTCCTTTTCTTATGTACCGGAATTCTCCTGCTGCATTACGCTTCCGTTCACGGAATTGCTTTGCCGGCTTTGAACGACGACATCCTGCCGATGCTGGTCACGCAAAATCATTTCGGATTCTCCGCAATTATCTTTTTTATTATCGGGATAATCGCCGTTACGTTTGCGAGCGCCGATTCGGCCCTGACCGGCTTGACGACCTCCATTTGCGTTGACATCCTCAACATATCGCGTCATCCGGAAACGAAAGCCCGTAAAATACGGTTAAGCGTTCATTGGATCGTTTCCTTAGGCTTTATTGCGATTATGTTAATTTTCAGAGCTATCAACGATACGAGCGTCATCGACGCCATTTACACGATTGCATCCTATACTTACGGCCCGCTGTTGGGACTGTTTGCCTTTGGCATTTTGTTCAAGCGTCGCCGCGCCAACGACCGGACGGTTCCGTTTATTTGCGTTGCCTCACCCGTGTTGTGTTACGCCGTCAACCGTATCCTTCAAGCGTCAACCGGATACCAATTCGGCTATGAATTATTGATACTTAATGCCTTGCTGGTGGTCGTGGGATTGCTGTTGTTTTCAAGAAAAACCACTTGACCGTTTTACTGTATGGTACACAAAACAATACAGGCAAAGTACAAAAAAATATGCCGTTTGATATACCTTTTCGATTTTTTCTCCGTTAATATAATTGCTCGTGTGCTTTGTAAAAGCCGGTTTGCTATTTATTATCAGGTTATTTCGTTTAATATGCGAAAAAAATTATTTCTTTTTACCGTTTGTTTTTCTCTTGTTTTTTCACTTTCCGCACAGGAAGGGAAGACGGCTTTTGATTATTTGTTATTACCCGTTTCTTCCCGTTCGGCGGCCTTGGGAGGCGCCAATATTTCCATTATTGAAACCGACGCTTCGCTGGTGTTCAATAATCCGGCGCTTTTGGGCAGTGAAATGGATTTGAATCTGGTTGCTTCCGGTCTGTCTTATTTGGCTGATATTAAAATGGGAAGCGTTATTTTTACCAAAGCGTTAGGCGAAAGGAGCGCATGGGGGATTGGCGTTAACTATGCCGATTATGGGAAAATGACGGAAACCTCGGTCGATAACGTTATTCTGGGCGATTTGAATGCTACGGATATTTGCGGAAACCTCTTTTTTTCACGAGACTTGACCGATAGATGGCGGGGAGGAATAACGGCTAAATTTATCTATTCCAATTATTATCATAATACGGCGATGGGCATCGGCGTTGATCTGGGGCTTAGTTACTACGACCCCGACAAGGAATTTTCGATCGGTTTGACCGGGAAAAACATGGGACGCCAAATTACCGCTTACGAAGACGAATTAGCTGTTTTGCCTTGGGATATTCAGTTGGGATTCAGCAAGAAATTAGACCATGCGCCGATTCGTTTTTCCGTGACGGGCGTTTACCTCAAACAATGGCAATTCGATAATTATTTCAAGAAAAAAGATTCTTTTTTTAAAACATTAGGTAAACACCTGATAATAGGCATAGATGTGATTCCTTCAGACAATTTATGGATAGGAATCGGATACAATATCAAACGCGGGATGGATATGCACATACAGGACGGAAATAAATTCGCCGGTTTTTCTATCGGGGCGGGATTGAAAGTAAAAACGTTTGCTATCGGTTGTTCTTTCGGAAAATATCATCCTTCGGCCACTTCTCTTTTGCTCAATATTTCAACTTCTTTCGGCGAAAATAAATTATAATTGGCGGATGAAAAAAATAATCATTGCGATTGACGGACATTCCTCTTGCGGGAAAAGTACGATGGCGAAAGATTTAGCCCGGAAAATCGGTTATACTTACATTGATAGCGGAGCTATGTACCGGGTGATTACTTTATATTGCATCGAAAACAATCTTTTTTCCGGCAACGAATTGAATTTGGACGTTTTGCGGAAAGAAATCGGGAATATCCGAATAACTTTCCGAAAAAATGACGCAACCGGACATTCCGATGCTTTCCTCAACGACCGGAATGTCGAAGCGCAAATACGAAGCATGGCAGTCGCCGAAAAAGTGAGCTTTACGGCAGCCGTCGATTTTGTCAGGGAAGCCTTGGTCGGGCAACAACAAGCAATGGGGCGGGAAAAAGGCATTGTGATGGATGGCCGCGACATCGGCACGGTGGTTTTTCCCGGCGCCGAACTGAAAATATTCGTGACGGCTTCGCCCGAAATTCGTGCTCAACGCCGCTTGGACGAACTGATTGCCAAAGGCGAAAAGGCTAACTTCGACGATGTGCTGCGAAATATTGAGAAACGCGACTATATCGATTCTACCCGAAAAGACGGGCCGCTACGAAAGGCCGACGATGCGCTTCTATTAGACAATTCGACCATGACGGTAGATGAACAGAACCAATGGCTAAACCAGCGCTTTCGAGAAAAACTTAAGAACTAAGGTACTGTGTTCTTTTCCAAATTTTTTATGTTAAAAAATAAAATAAAATACTTATCTTTGTGCCACCGGAAGGAAGACTTCCTACGATTCTTTGTACTGAAGTTTATCCTGTGTAGCGGGTCTATAAATATACCCGCTACTTTTTTTATTTGTCCTTCGGACAAATTACCGGAAGGAAGGCTTCTACTCATCTTTACCTGAAGTTTATCCCTCATGCGGCAGGAGAAAACATCTCCTGTTTTTTCCACAGTGTGTAAATTAATCCCAACAGTTTTCGCTGTTGCGCTACGGCGGCCACCATGGCGATCCCCTTTTTTTCTTTCAACCGTTCGTACTGTTCGCGTGTACCGGTGTCGTGGTTAATCTTGGAAAATGCAGGGAAATACAAGGCTTTACGGATGTATTTGTTTCCTTTTTTACTGATTTTTGATTTCCCTGTCCATTTCCCGGATTCTTTAATCAGAATATCCAATCCGGCATAAGAAGTCAACTGTTTGATGTTATGGAAGCCGGCAAAACCGTTGGTTTCCGAAAGAATACAGACCGCTGTAAGAAGACTTACTCCTTTTATACTCAATACATAATCCATTCTGTGTTTTAATTTTTCATCGGAATCTACTATCTCTTTGATCTCTGTTTCGATGGCCGCGACCTGACAGTTTATTGTTTCTATCATTTCACTACATCGCTCAATGGAGGACTGTCGAGGCCTGCCCTGATGTTTGTAAGCGTGCAAATGATTCATTGCCTGAGAGCGTGTTTGAATCAGAGAACACCGTTCTCGCGTCAACTGGCGCAGGATTCTGAAATTTTTTGACTGTGGTTTCCATTCCGCCGGCGAACGTTCCAATCCGAACTGAGCCAGCATCCGGGCATCTATTTTGTCCGTTTTAGTGTGGAAGCCTAAACTCTGCGCATATTTCTTCGTTTGATTGGGGAGAACCACATGTACCGGATGTCCCTTTTCGTTCAAATAATACGCCAGTCCTTCGTAATAAACCCCCGTGGCTTCCATCGTAAAATGCAGAACCAGACTACTTTTCGACTTCTGTTCCGCCCATAAAAGAAAATCGGCAAAGCCTTTCTCGTTGTTAGTAAAAGTTCTTGATCCTTTGACCACCATCCGTAAATCCGAACCCATCACCGACAGGCAAACCTTAAAATCATCTTTGGCTATGTCTATGCCAACATTCTGTTTAATAATCTCTTTTTTCATCTTTTCCTTTTTGTTTGTTATTTCGGAATTTCCACACCGCTTTTTCTCCTCTGTTTTACGCGAGATTACCTGCTAATAAGGTATCCCTAAGTACTTTGTTCAAGCTCAATGGGGAAATAAAAAGGGTAGAGATTTTATTTCTCAATAACGGTATAGTTCGAAGACTTACCTAGCAGCTCTTGTTCTTCTACCCTTTCCCGATTATTTGGCAAATTTACAACATTTGTTAATTATCGGCCCCTTTTTTTCTCAATACAAAGGTACGAGCAGCTACGCAGCTCGGTGGAAGGGGGTTGTCTTTCTATCCCGAGCTGCGCCTTCGGCTTGCTCGAGGTTATCCGAATTTAACGCCTCTCGGCGTTAGAGGGAAAAGGCATCTCTCATTTTCAGCACGTGCAAACCGTACCGTTATAGCTTATTATTTTTGTATCCCTAAAGCCATTGACTGGATGAAAATCGTGAAACTGAATGCAGGAAAAATCCGCTTCGCGCACTCATAACTCATCACTTTATAAAAACAGGCGCCCGTTCGCCGTCGAAATACTTATCCAGCATTTGCTTGGCGGCCATAAATGAACTGATTTCCGAGTTCAGGATTTGTTTTTCCTTGACAATCAATTCCTCTGCTATTTCCGGCGTTTGATAAAAAT
>JAISNS010000180.1 GCA_031276105.1 Dysgonamonadaceae bacterium | reverse complement strand
GCGCACGGCGATTATGCCGTCTCAATTTTTCATGACGAAAACGACAACTACAAATTAGATACCGGAATGTTCGGTATTCCGGTAGAAAAAACGGGTTTCAGCAACAATGCCAAAGGCGTAATGGGGCCTCCGAAATTCAAGGACTGCGTTGTGAAAATTGAGGAAGACCTTGTGATTTATATTTCTTTGTAGTATTTAACTCACATTGCAGCAGTTCGTTTCCGAAAAAAATATCCTGCTCGATACAGGAATTTTATTCATCGTAAACTGCAATGTGGGTCAATTTTTCGTGGACAATAGCGTCAACCACAGCTACGCGAGTGATATTCACGATGTCGCGCACCGAACTTTCGATGTCCGTAAAGTGAATGGGTTTCTTCAAACCGACTTGGATCGGGCCAATCATTTCGCCGACTCCCATCTCCTGCAACAGTTTTTGTGCAATATTGGCGGAAGTCAGATTCGGGAAAATCAAGGTATTAACGTCTTTACCTTTTAAGCGGGTAAAAGGATATTTAAGATCGCGGAGATTTTTGTCCAAAGCAAAATTCACCTGCATTTCGCCGTCAATCTCCAGATCGGGAAATTCTGCGTGCATCGTTTTTACTACTTCGTGAACCGAGGCAGGATTTCCTTCCGTATCGGCGCCGAAATTGGAATACGACAGCAGAGCAACCACCGGTTCTTCGGCAAAGAATTTAACCGCGTCGCAAGCAAGTTTGGCCACATCAATCAAAACATTGGTCGAAGGATGACGGTTAATCAATGTATCTGCCAAAAAGAACGTCCCTTTTTTACCGGTCAATATGTGCATGGCGGCAAACGTTTTGTATCCTTCCCGGATGCCAATCACTTCCTTAGCTACTTTAATCGTATTGGAATATTTTGTATAAACTCCGGTGATAAAAGCATCTGCATCGCCGGTTTCGACCATCATCATGCCGAAATAGTTGCGTTCGAACATTTTGTCGATAGCTTCGTCGAGGGTAGCGCCTTCGCGCGCTCTTTTTGCCGTTAAGATAGCAGCATACCTTTTTCTGCGTTCCATTTCCCTGTCGTGACGGAGATTAACAATTTCGAGGCCTTCCAAGTCGATGTGCAGTTCGGCGGCTAATTTGGTAATCCGTTCATCGTTGCCCAACAATATGGGTTGCGCAATACCTTCGTCGCGTGCTTGCGCCGCCGCTTTTAACATATTCGGATGACTTCCTTCGGCAAATACCACCCGTTTGGGATTGCGTTTGGCCATATCCGTCAATTCGCGCAATAACTTATTGTCGTAGCCCATCATTTCACGCAGATAACTTTCATAGGCCGCCCAATCGGTAATGATTTTTCGGGCAACGCCGGAATCAATGGCTGCTTTGGCTACCGCTACCGAAACACAAGTCAGCAAACGGGGATCCATTGGTTTCGGAATCAGGTATTCTCGGCCAAACGACAAGACGCTCAAGCCGTAAGCGGCATTTACCACATCGGGTACCGGTTCTTTGGCTAAAGCGGCGATGGCTTTGACGGCGGCCAGTTTCATTGCTTCGTTGATAGAAGTAGCCCGTACATCCAAAGCGCCGCGGAAAATATACGGGAATCCCAATACGTTATTAATTTGATTGGGATAATCGGAACGTCCGGTGGCGAAAATCAAATCCGAACGGGAACTTTTGGCTTTTTCGTAAGAAATCTCCGGATTCGGATTGGCTAACGCAAATACAATGGGATTGACATTCATGCTTTGAACCATTTTTTCCGTCAAAACATCGGCAACAGATAATCCCAGAAAAACATCCGCATCCAATAAGGCTTCTTCGAGCGTAGAGACGTCGCGCGCAGTAGCAAAAAATTGTTTTTCTTCGTTCAAATCCGTGCGACGCAGCGAAATAACGCCCTTGCTGTCGCACATGACAATGTTTTCTTTCCTGGCGCCCAAGGCCATGTAAAGCCGGGTACACGAACTGGCGGAAGCGCCGGCGCCATTAACCACGATTTTTACTTCTTCGATTTTTTTTCCTGTCAGTTCCAGAGCATTCAGCAGGCCTGCCGAAGAGATAATCGCCGTTCCGTGCTGATCGTCGTGCATGACCGGAATATCCAGTTCTTCTTTTAAGCGCCGTTCTATTTCGAAACATTGAGGCGCTTTGATGTCTTCCAGATTGATACCGCCGAAAGTAGGCGCAATGGCTTTAACAGCCTGAATGAATCGTTCCGGGTCTTTTTCGTTCACTTCAATATCGAACACATCAATTCCCGCAAAGATTTTGAATAACAAACCTTTCCCTTCCATTACCGGTTTACCGGCCAAAGCGCCGATGTCGCCCAAGCCTAAAACGGCCGTACCATTGGAAATAACGGCTACCAAATTTCCTTTAGCCGTATAATCATACGCTGTTTCTCTGTTTTTTTCGATTTCCAAACACGGTTCGGCGACTCCGGGCGAATAAGCCAGCGAAAGATCGGCCTGAGTGCTGTGCGGTTTGGTCGGAATGACTTCTATTTTACCGGGTTTGCCTTGTGAATGATAGTGCAATGCTTGCTCTTTTGTTATTTTTGCCATATTTTTTTTATTATCCTATTAAAAAACTTATAAATACCGGGCACAAAATTACAATTTTCTATCCGAATATTCCTAATTTTTCGGCTAATTCTTTTTTTGCAGGCGAAAGCTGCAAGGTACAGAAAATCCGGTAAGGATCAGAACTTGCGGCCATTTGAATTGACCCGAAGCAAATGGGGCGCCTGAAAAATTTCAGGCGCCCCGCTGTTTTTGCTGTTCGTGCAAATTCTATTTATCAATCCCAACCCGGATTATTCGGATTCAATGACGGATTCAGGACTAATTCCGTTAATGGTAACGGACGCAAATAATCGCGATTGAGATTGAATTTATATCCTGATACTCCGACAGTTGTATTCGCATAAGGATTGATATAACCGTCTTTTGTTGGGATAGCGGAAACATCGCCAAGGAACTGATCGCCGATTATTCCATCCCATTGGCTCCGGAGTGCACCAAGAGGGATGTAATCCCTGATTAAAAGACCGGCGGCCGCCCAGCGAAAAATATCATCTACCCGGAAACCTTCGCCTACGAGTTCCACTTTCCTTTCCCGGCGTATCTCATTGATAATGTTCGATAAAGCCGGAAATTCCTTGGTATAGGTCCAACCGTTTACATCGGCTAAATTCAGGTGAGGCAATCCTGCGCGATCGCGTAATTTATTGATGGTATTATCCAAATCGGTTTGCGTAATTGTTCCCAATTCGGCTTTAGCTTCGGCGTTGATAAGCAACGCTTCCGCATACCGGAAATAAATCTGTGCGGCAGTACCTTCTGTTGTCTCAAATTCGGAGGAGTCATGTCCTTTATACAATTGATAGCCGGTAACGCACTTTACCGAACCTTCAGCGTAGAGATGCGGATAAGTGAACAGTCTTCCGGTTTTATTATCAATCAAATGCAACCCATCGTTTACATAAATGGTCTGATTCAAGCGAGGATCGCGATTTGCTACCAGATCAACAAGCGTAGCGTCGCTAATTGCAAGGCCGCTTATTTCAACCGGTTTGCCGTTAGCGGCAAGATAAGAATCAATCATCCGTTTGGTTAGCCCCATCCCGCTGCCATTGTATGTATAACGTGGCCAAGTATGAGTAAGGGTACCGACTTCGTATTGCCGCCAGAAAAGTACTTCCTGACTGCCGGAATACGAGTGTTGGTTGAACAAATCGAAATAGCCGGTTGTCGACCCGGTGTTGTCCAAGTCACAAGAGCCTAATGCAATCAGGGAATCCGTTACATTTTTTGCCTTGGTGATAAATTCGCTACCGTTCGATCCGGTAACGCCGAAAGGTGTTCCCGCATGGTATTTTTCCCACGTGCCTTCGTACAAAGCGATGCGGGCTTGCAAAAGCATAGCGGTTTCCTTGTTTAACCGTCCGTCCCAGCTTCGTCCTTTTCTGGAAGGCAAGTATTGCACGGCCTTATCGAGGTCGCTTATCAAGCGGTTGGCTACAACATTGCGTGGGTCGCGCGCTTTGTGCAACAGTTCTCCGTCTTTCAGCATCAATACGTCTTCGTAAAAAGGTACATCGCCAAAATTGCGTAACTTGTCGAAATAGAATATTGCCCGGAAGAAAAGCGCTTCTCCTACATAACGGTTAATCTCATTTTCGTCGCCGGTAGCAGTCTTGTAATGCGAAAAGAAATAATTGATATTCCGCAATACCGACCAATCGCCGTATGACCATCCGCCGCCGCTTTCTGGAACGGTATTTTCCCCGTTCATCCGGCTATTGTGATTGATGGCTATTTGCGTATCGCTTCCGCCGGTAGCATCTTGGTAAAACGGAGTTTCCGTATTGCTGTAACCATTGCGCAAGGGAAGTAAAGCGTTATTATTGTAAAAGTTATTTACATACAGCTTCAGATGGTCGGATGTTTTCCATACGGCATCGTCGCTAACCCGGTCTTCCGGAGACCTATCAAGGAAGTCGCTACACGCGGTAGTTCCTGTCAACAGCCCGATGAGGAGGGCAAACCATAAATTTTTATTTTTCATATTGTTCCTAATTTATTAAGTTTTATTAATCGATCAAAATGAAAGGTTTACACCTATTGACCAAGTAGATTGCAGCGGATAAATTTTAGCATCGCTATCGGCAAATTCGGGATCAACCGTTTTTATCAATTGAGTAAAAGTAGCCAAGTTTTCACCGCTGATGTAAAATCTTAAGCGGCTTATTCCAGCTTTATCCAACAATTGTTGAGGTAGAGTATAGCCTATTTGCAGGTTTTTGAAACGCAGGTAAGAGGCGTCCTGCAAATATTTAGTTTGCCTTTGTTGGTTTTTGGTAGCTCTGCCGTCGAAATACTGTTTAGGGAAATAGCCGTTCGGGTTACTTTCCGACCATCTGTCGCGGTGAACGGTAAAGAGCGAAACTTGCCATACGTTGCTGACATTACCCCAAAAATAATTGGAACTTAGCCATGCGTCTCGTTTGCCGATACCTTGGAAAAACAGGCTTACATCAAACCCTTTCCATGCGGCGTCGAGCGAAAAGCCGTATAAGTAGCGGGGCGATTTGTTCCCGATAATCTTCCGGTCGCCCGGTTTATCGACCGTGCTTTCGCCATAAGTGATAAATCCGTCGCCATCCAAATCTTGGTATTTAATATCGCCGGCAACCCATGTTGAACCGTTGATAGCCCTTTGCCGCTCCTGATCTATTCCGGCCGTTTCTTCTTCTTTGGTATAGTAACCTTCGGTAACAAATCCCCAGATATCGCCAACGGTAGCGCCATCGTACCATGTGTTAATGGCTTTTGTTTCGTTGGGGAATTTCTTAACGACCGATTTGGAATCGGAAAGCGTAGCCCGGATGCTGTAAGAGAAATCTTTGATTTGGTCTTTCCATCCAAGCGTCAACTCAAATCCGTTTGTTTCCAGCGAGGCATTGTTGGCTTTGGGAGCGGAAGTTCCCAATACGGCCGGATATTGTTCTGCCGGGCCGATAATATCGTCCGAATTGCGACGGAACCAGTCAAAAGTAGCCGTCAGACGGTTGTTTAACACGCCAACATCCAAACCGACGTCAAACGTTGTGCTTGTTACCCACGTAAGCATGTCATTGATAATCGGAGGACTGGAAATATACGGTAACCGGCTTCCCGCAAACATCCAGTTCGTGCCGGTAGCTGCTGTTGTGCCCAGCGACGGATAGAACGGATAATAGTAAAGCGGATAATTGAAATTGTCGGAATTGAGGAACGTAATGTCTCCCAAAGAACCGTAAGATAAGCGTATTTTCAACAAATCCAGATAAGAATTAAGCGATTCGGAGAATCCTTCTTTGGAAATGATCCATGCGGCAGAAGCGCCGGGATAGAAATGATAGCGAACGTCTTTCAAGAAGCGGGAACTTCCATCGTAGCGTCCGTTAAGTTCCAGTAAGTATTTTTCCTTGTAGTTGTAATTGATTCTGCCGAATACGCCCTGAGTGCCGAAAGTTGCCCGTTGTTCGCCTACGCCGGTTGTATTGTCGTACATAGCTCCCAGCGTCGGTACATTGCCGGAATAGAGTAAGCCGCTATTGGAAGCGTCCACCCGGCGATGTTTGTACAATTCCTGAGCATATCCTACCATTCCTTGCAAATAATGATTGCCTAACCGGCGTTCGTAAGAAGTAAATGCGTTGATGGTATGTTGCTCATGATTGCCGTTTTCGCGTAGCAGATAATCTCTTGCGCGTTGGCCTCCATAAGTTGTGCCGTCCGGCCGGTAAGCGATTGTGGCAAGTTCGTTCCGTTCGTAAACATTATTGAAATTGGTGAAGGTGTAGTTAACCGTCGTATTCCATCCCGTTACCGGACTGATAAGCAGTTCTCCGGTAATGACGGTGGTACTGTAATCTTTGGTAATACGTCCACCTTTTTCCATAATCGTTACATAGTTATTTCTTGCATAATGTCCGTCGGGATTGAAAAGTGGAATAATGGGCCATGTCCGGGCAATATCGTGCATTACGCCACCGGAGCCGGCATGATCAACTGCCGGGCTGTCGGTGATTTCTTTCGTGAAAGCTCCCCTGAAGTTAGCCGTCAGCCACTTGTTTACATTGGAAGACAAGTTTCCCCGGATGTTGTAGCGGTTATAACTGTCGTTTCCGTAGTTGTATAATCCGTCTTTATAATTATATCCGGCTCCAATGTAATAAGTAACGTTTTCAGCGCCACCCGACAGCCCCAGATTGTGCTGTTGCAGAAAGGAGCGATCTTTGTAGAACGCTTTAAACCAGTCAATGTTGTCGTTTCCGAAGTCGTTGTCATACGATCCCCATTCGGTTCCCGCAGGGTTAGGTATTGTTGTTTCTTTCCGTTTCCCTTCGTAAAAATCGGTAATGCGCAGCATGGCATCGTCCGGAATAAAATTGTTTCCAGTGGTATTCTGCTGTATTCCATTTACCATATTTGCCCATTCGACCGAATTGAGCATCGTAGGTAAATTGAAGGGCGAAGAAAAACCGACGTTGGCATTGTACGTAATTTTGGGTTTTGCTCCTTTTTGCCCCTGCTTGGTGGTAATGAGCACCACACCGTAAGGAGCATTTGAACCGTAGATAGCCGCCGAAGCTGCATCTTTCAACACCGAAATAGCGGCAATGTCGTCGGGGCTAATTGCATTGATGTCTTGCGATTGAATACCGTCAACGACAAAAAGCGGCGATGCATTAGACGAACCATCGGTGCCGGTCAAACCGGTAACTCCACGCAGGTTGATGCTCATCCGGGCGCCGGGCGCTCCACCGCCATCTGCTCCGTAAGAGGTTGATGACGAGATGTTCAAGTTACCAATCATCCCTTGCAAGGCTTGCGCTACGGAAGTAATCGGACGATTTTCCAATACATCCCCCCTTATTTGATCGACTGCTCCGGTCAAATTTACTTTTTTGACCGATGCATATCCCACAACAACCAATTCATCCAGTGTTTTTGCACTTTCTTCCAAGATAATTTTCACATTATCAGTCGCTTTAACTGTTTGTGAAACATATCCGATGTAAGAAATCGAAAGAGAGCTTCCTTCAGGTACGTTCAAGGTGAATTGACCATCCATGTCGCTTGCCGTTCCGATTGTAGTTCCGGCAACAACCACGCTTGCTCCGATAACCGGTTCTCCGCCGGTATCGGTTATTGTTCCGCTGATTTTGATATTTCCTTGTGCGAATAGCGGAGAAATACAAACACATGTACATACGATTAATGTTAATTTTCGTAATACATTCCACTGTTTAATTCTATTTTCATTCATATTAAATAAGTATTTGATAAAATTTAAAGATTAATTAATTATTTATTTATTCTCTGTCGAATGTTAACATTACTTTTTTTTTGATTATTCCGTTTCCATAGGCAAATAAGATTTAAACGTTTAACAATATATAATTAGTTCGCATTTTTGCATTAGTACAAAACAGTAAATCCGTATTCATTGCGGGAATAA
>JAISNS010000153.1 GCA_031276105.1 Dysgonamonadaceae bacterium | reverse complement strand
CGTTGAAAATCCGTAGGCCGCACGCCAAATTCTTTCTTGAAGCATTTGGAAAAATAATTCGGATCGGCAAAGCCTGTTTTCCATGTCGTTTCCGAAACATTGTAGCCTTCGCGAAGAAGTTCGCAGGCTTTGTTCAGCCGCTTTTTTCGGATGTAATCGCCCATCGAAATGTTCAACAGGCTTTTCATCTTGACATGCAACAGACTCCGGCTGACGCCGAGGTCTTGCGTTATGTCGGCAACGGAAAACCGGTCGTTGCCGATGTTATCCTCTATCAGTTCGTTGATTTTGTGGATAAACTCTTTGTCGTATTTGCTCAAAGCGGCCGACTCGACGTCGCTCCCCAGCGTGTCTGCAAATTTTTCACGCTGTACCTGCTTGATTTGGATGATGTTTTTGACCTGAAGTTCCAGTATTTGCGGATCGAACGGTTTTTGTACGTAGGCTTCCGCACCGCTTTCGTAGCCTTTGATAATGTCGCCGGTGTCGTTTTTGGCCGTCAACAGGATGATGGGTATGTGCGAAGTGGATATATCGTTTTTCAGGTTGCGGCACAGCGTATTGCCGTCCATTTCGGGCATCATTACGTCGGAAATCACTAAATCGACGGGATATTTCCGGGCAATGTCTAATGCTTCGCGGCCGTTTCCGGCTAAAAAGACGTGGTACTTCGGCGAAAAAATGCCGGACAGGAAGTGGAGTAATTCTGCGTTGTCTTCTACCAGCAACACAGACGGTTGCAAGGCGGTATGTTCGTTATCGACCGGCTGGGGAGTGGATAATGCCGTTTCCGATAAGGGCGTGGCAAATTCATACTGATTGAGCGATACCAGCATTTTGTCCGAATTGATTTTGTTTCGTATGTCGAATGCCGATTCCGATACATTCAGGTTGACGACAAAGCTGCTGCCTTTTCCCATCGTACTTTCGACCGAAACATTTCCTTTGTGGATGGCTGCCAACCGCTTGACAAGCGCAAGTCCCAATCCCCATCCTTTGTTGTTCACGTTGTGTCCGCGCTTGGTCTGGTAATATTTTTCAAAGATATTATCCAGTTCTTCGCCGGCAATGCCGATTCCCGTGTCTTTTACCTGAATACGCAGGTAGGTGTAGCCGTCCGAATGGTCGGTAATGGCTGCATCGACGAAAACGTTACCGTCCTGCGGCGTAAATTTAATGGCGTTCGACAACAGGTTATTGGTGATTTTTTCGACATACGAAGGCGAAAACCAGACGTCTTCCCCGTTATTTTCGCAGTGAACGTAAAAGGATATGGCTTTTTCCGAAGCGCTTCCCTTAAACAGTTGCGCTGCATTTTCGATGAAATCGAGCGGATTGCCTTTTTGAATGTAAAACTGAAAGCTGCCCGATTCTACTTGGTTGAAAGTGACTAATTCGTCGATCAGTCCCACCATTTTATTGGTGTTTTTGATAGCAATATTCAGGTGTTCCGATGATTCCGGCGACAGTTCCCGGTGTTGGGAGATGTGTTTCAGCGGAGCCATAATCAGCGAAAGGGGCGTTTTCAGTTCATGGGAAACCGAGGTGAAAAACTCCATCTTTATTTTGTTGATTTCTTCCAGTTTTTCTTTTTCCATGTTCGCTATTCGGACGGCGTTTTTTTCCCTCAACCGGATGGAAAATATCCGGTAACAGAAATACAGGGTCAGCACGAGGACTGTGGCGTAGGACAGATACGCCCAATACGACAGATAGAAGGGCGGGCGGATAATCAGTTTGATTTCTTTCACCGGCGCCTCTTCCCAGCCTTCGTTGGAATTGTTTGCCCGGATTTGCAGGGTATAAGTTCCCGAAGGCAGGTTGGAACCGATGAATTTGCGTTCCTGTCTTACATTGCGCCATTTTTCGTCCATGCCCAACAGACGTACCTGATAGTTGATGGTGCTGGTGTTTCCCAGCGAAATGGCTGCGTAGTCGATGCCGAACGAGCGCGACTGGTTGTAGGAAAACGCAATGACCGGCATGTCGTCCAGCGCTGCGATCAGCGGCGAATCCGGGTCTTTTGCCGTTACTAACTGGTAATCAATATTCAGTGACAAGAGGTGGACATGAAAGGGTTTCCGGTCTTCTTTGATGACTTTCGGGTCGAAAGCAATCAGGCCGTTGACGCTGCCGAAATACAGCCATCCGTTTTGGGCTTGCAGGGAGGAGGAGAAGTTAAACTGATTGACCGGCAGCCCGTCTTCGACCGTGTAACAGATGAATGAACTGCGTGCTTTGTTGAACTGATACAATCCTGAGCCGGCGCTTATCCAGAGGCGACCGAATTCGTCTTCGATGGCGCTGCAAATCGTTGTTTTCGACAGGGAAAGGTCGCTGTTCAAGGTTTTGATGATCAATTCCGAAGGGTCGATGTATTGCAGGCCGCCGTTATTGGTTCCGATCCATATCCGGCGGTTGGAATCCTGATACAGACTGGTGATATAATTGTCGTTGAGTTGGGGATTGTTTCCTTTGGCCGTCCATCCGTTTACTTCGTGGGTTTGAGCGTCGATGCGGAAGAGGCCGTTGTTGCGGGTGCCAACCCATACGTTGTCTTCTTTATCAATTAGCAGGCAATAAATGAAATCGTTATCCAGCGCGGGGTGACTGATTGTGAGGAAGCCTTTCTTTGCGGGGTCGTAATAGCGTAATCCGAGGATTGTTCCGACCCATATCGTTCCGTTTTGCTGTTTTGTGATGGAAAATATGGCGTCCGACGGCAAGGTGTTTCCCTGTCCGGGCAGGTATTGCAGCCATTTTCCGGAGGAAAGGTGGTAGCGAAACAGTCCGTTGCGGTAAGTTCCGATCCACATTTCGTTGCTTTCCTCGTCGTAAAACAGTTCGTGTACATTGTGCGTCAATCCCGGAATGCGGTCGAAAACGTCTATATCGCCGGTTGCCGTGTTGTAGATATTTAGGCCGCCGTCTTCGGTGGCTACCCAGAGTATGTTTTTCTTCAGTTCGAGCATTTTCCGGACGGCTTTTCCTTTGATGTTTTTCGGGCCGTATCCGGCCTCAATCCAGTGAAACTGTTCGTTGTTTTTGAGTAAAACGTTGATACCTCCGAAATAAGTTCCAATCCAGATATTTCCGTCGCGGTCGCAGAGGATGGTATATATAGCGTTGTCGCTCAGTTTGTTTTTACCGACGAAGTCTTGTCGAATGATTTCCGTTTCGCCGTTGGCGTCGAGGATGGTGATTCCCTTTTCGGTTCCGAGCCAGATTCGTCCCTTGTCGTCTTCGCTGATGGCGCGCACCGTTCCGTCGGAAATTTGCGAAGCGTCGTACAGGATGGCTTCATCGGTATCGGGATGGATATTCATGACGCCCTTGCCGTTGCGTCCGATCCAGAGGCGGCCTTTGGAGTCGAAAAACAGGGGTATGATGCCGTCGTAACCGGTGATGAAATCGGAAAAGTAAGCCGGATTGATTTGGGTTGTTTTGGAGAAAGACGCATCGCAGTAAAACAGGGAGCGGTTGGTAGATATAAACAAGCGGTCGTTGCGGTCGATGGCCATAGATATGATGGGTTCGGAATCCTGACGCGGACAGATAACAAAGGCGCCGGATTCTTCATCGAAGAGATAGAGTTGCGTACCTCCGCAGATGATTTTTCCGGCGCTTGTTTCCACGACTGCTCCGATGGCCGATCCGGCGAGTTCGTAGCGTTGAAAGTCGTCGGTAGCCGGCCGGTAGAGGCAAATACCTTTGTACGTGCCGATCCATATCCGTTTTTTGCTGTCCTGATAAATCGTTTTGATAAAGTTCTGGCTGAGCGAGTGGGGATCGTCGGCCTGATTGAAATAGCTGACCATGTTGTAACCGTCGTAGCGCGAGAGACCGTTGCGGGTGCCGATCCACAACATGCCTTTATCGTCCTGCATCAAGGCTTCTACCTGCTGGTGGGGAAGTCCTTCCCGTCCGGCAATGTGCGCAAAGCGGTAATTGGCGACCGGCGCCGGAAATAAAAAAATACATTCCGGATAAAGGAAAAAGAGAAAGAGTAAGAGACGTTTATACATGGTGCAAAAATTTGGAATTAAAGAACAAAGATATTGTTTTTTCCTAAAAAAAAACAAAAGGGTGAATACGAAATATTTTCTTACATTTGCACCTCAATTACAAAATAAACACATCTATGAATCCATCTTTTCCTTCTTCGGAAGATTTGCAAATCCGACGGGAGCGCATACGGCAATTATTGAAAGAACAGGCGGCCAATGCCTGTTTAATCACTTCTTTTGTAAACATTTACTATTTAACCGGACAGGTATTCGACGGTTACCTCTATCTTCCCGGCGAAGGCGAAGCAATTTGTTTTGTGCGCAAACCGGGTACATTCTCCGCCGAAAAAACGGTACCTGTCCGCAAACCGGAAGATATACCTGCTTTGTTGAACGAACGAAATATCCCTCTTCCTTCTGCTTTAGCCTTGGAAACCGATCATTTGACTTATAACGAATGTATCCGCTTACAAACGGCGTTCAAGCCGAAAAAAACCGTAAACGCTACGTCGCTCCTCCGCCAAGCCCGGATGATAAAAACCCCGTGGGAAGTGGAACAGTTCAAGTATTCTGCCCTGAAACACAACGAAGTCTATGCCCGGATACCCTCGCTTTTCAGGCCGGGAATGACGGATTCGGATTTTCAGCGCGAAATAGAAAAACTCATGCGACAACACGGTTCAATCGGCATCTTCCGCGCTTTCGGGAATAATATGGATATATTCATGGGAAGCGTCCTGACGGGCGACAATGCGGCTACGCCTTCCCCCTGCGATTTCGCGCTCGGTGGAGCCGGCCCGCATCCTTGCCTGCCGATAGGCGCGAACGGCAGTTTGATAAAGCCCGGACAAACGGTTATGGTCGATATGGCCGGCAATTTCACGGCTTATATGACCGATATGACCCGCGTCTATTCCTATGGAACGCTTCTGGATGAAACTTATAAGGCGCATCAGGTATCGATCGACATGCATCATTGGCTGATGGAAAACGGAAAACCCGGTCTTTCCTGCGCCGAAATATACAATCATTCGCTGGAAACGGCGCACAAAGCCGGATTATCCGCCTGCTTTATGGGAACCGTTCAACAAGCTAAATTCGTGGGACATGGCGTGGGAATCGAAATCAACGAATGTCCGGTACTGACGGCTCGCTCCAAAGACGTCCTGCAACCGGGCATGGTAATCGCTTACGAACCTAAATTCGTTTTGCCGGGAACGGGCGCCGCCGGTATCGAAAACACGTATCTGGTTACAGACCGCGGAATAGAAAAAATGACCGTTTTCGAAGAAACAATCATTCCGTT
>JAISNS010000116.1 GCA_031276105.1 Dysgonamonadaceae bacterium | reverse complement strand
GTTAAACAAAAAGATTCGTCGTTGGGTTATCTGCAATACACGCTCGGAATGCCCAACGAAGAAGTCAAGCGGGCATTTCTGGATCATCTGCTGAATGCTTACAGCAATTATCCCGTAGAACAAATCCAACCCTTGGTTTTCGATATGCAACGACAAATACATGAAGGAGATACATCAGGATTGGAACAGAACTTGCGTATTTTGCTGGCCAATATTCCGTACAAGTTGCAGGTTAAAAATGAAGCCTATTATCATTCGCTGTTTTTGCTGCTGATGAAAGTGCTGGGATTTAATATTCAGGGAGAAATACTGACAAATATCGGCCGCATTGATGCCGTGTGGCGTCAACCGGGGCTGACGGTGGTTGCCGAAGTCAAGTATCATTCCCGGAAAAATATCGACGCTTTGCTGGACGAAGCAATGAAACAAATTTGCGACCGGAAATATTACGAGGCATATCTTGATGGGAAAGTTTTGCTGTTGGCGGTCGCTTTTACCGCAAGAGGCGTAAAGTGCCGGATAGAAGATGTGAATGCTAAGTCATTAAATATAGATTAAAGAAAGAACAATATGTGCCATTTTAACAGTCACCGTGCAGGAATAAGGGTAAGCGGCTTGCTCTTCTTCCTGTGTTTTTTTTCCGTTGCAAATGCGCAACAAAAGCAATGGACGTTGGAAGAATGTATTCAATACGCCATCGACCACAACATTTCCATTCAACAATTGAAAGTTCAGCAGGCAAGCGCCGAGGTAGATTTGAACACTGCACAGATGAGCCGTTTGCCGAACTTGGATGCAAACGCAAATCAAAACTGGAGTTTCGGACGCACGCAAGCTGAGAGCGGTTTGTACAAGAACCGGACACAATCCAATACCAATTTCTCCATCGGCAGTTCCATCCCGTTGTTTACCGGTTTTCGTATCCCGAACGAAATCGCGAAGAACAAACTGGAATTGGCGGCGGCGGTACAGAATTTAGAAAAAGCAAAGGAAAACCTCTCTTTGAACGTTGCTTCTTTGTTTTTGCAGGTTTTGTTTAACCGGGAAATACTGAAAGTGAACGAAGAACAGTTGACTTTGAGCCGTTCGCAGGTCGATCGCACGCAGGCGTTGGTGGAGGAAGGAAAAGCTCCGAAGTCCCAACTGTACGACATCGAAGCGCAAGTCGCCAACGACCGGGTGGCGGTCGTACAAGCCGGTAGCGCCTTGCAACTGGCGCTGCTGGATTTGGCGCAAAGCCTCGAACTGGAAAACAATGCGGGTTTCGATATCCAAGTCCCCGAACTGGAAAATGTTATGCAGGAAGACGGCAACAGCATACAGCCGACCTCAATCATTTTCAACAGCGCTTTGCAAAGCAAGCCGGTCGTCAAAGAACAGGAATTACGGGTCGAAAGTGCAAAGAAATCGCTTAAGATTGCCCAAGCCGGCCATCTTCCCACCTTGAATCTGAGTTTGGGTTACCAGAACGCCTATTTCTATGATTATGATGCACATAAGAAAATCAATCCGGCAACCGGAATACCTCTTACGAACGCTTCCCTGTCGGAACAGTTAAAGAGTAATCCGCAGAAATATATCGGTTTGAGTTTGAATATTCCCATTTTCAACCGCTTTTCGGTCAGGAATCAAATCAGGAATGCCCGCCTCAACATCGAAAACCAGCAATTGACCTTGGAAAACATTAAAAAGACGCTTTACAAGGAAATAGAAACGGCTTACCTCAATGCCGCGAACGCCCAGGCAAAATACCGGGCTTCCGAACAGGCGGTCATCGCGACTTCCGAAGCGTTTCAATACGCTCGCGAAAGGTACGAAACCGGTAAATCGTCGGCCTTTGAATTTAACGAAGCCAAAACCAAAATGCTCAAAAGCCAATCGGAAGCGATACAGGCCAAATACGATTATATTTTCAGAACGAAGATACTGGATTTTTATAACGGGATTCCGATAAAATTATAGAAACTTCGGTTATAATCAACTGCATCCCAGTTCCATTTTCTTGTTTGTCCCGATTTCGGAAATGAAATATTCGTCGTGAGAAACGACCAGCAAACTGCCTTTGTAATTGCTGATGGTTTGTGTCAGTATCCGAAGGCTTGCAATGTCGAGATTATTTGTCGGTTCGTCCAAAATGATGAGGTCGGGAGTTTGATTGCTAATCATCAGGCAGCAGAGGTAGAGACGCATCTTTTCGCCGCCGCTCAATGTTTTGCAGGGCTTATCCCATGTGCCGGAAGGGAACAGAAAACGGTTCAGGCGCAATCTTACTTCGTGCGTTTCCAGATGCTGCCGGTTGTATGTTTCTGCGAGTTCTTCGATGCTGCAAGCCACATCCACTTGGGAATAGTTTTGATCTAAGTAAATCCAACGGAAATCCGCACGCCGGATCGTTCCGCACGCCGGATGGAGCAAACCGGTCAACAGCTTGATAAACGTAGTTTTCCCCGTGCCGTTATCTCCCGAAAGGCAAATCCGGTCGTGACTGTAAAGATTAAAATCCAACGGCTTCTCCCACAGCGGCAACTCCGGTTGATATGCGAAATTGATTTGCAGAGCTTCGATAAGCAGTTTTCCCGGATGGATAGACGTATGGTCGAAATTTATTTTCAAATCGTTCAACGCCCCTTGCTGTTGCTTCAAGCCGGATAACTTTGTTTGATGACTACCGATAATCGCTTCGTGTTTTTCTTTCAATCCGGCGGCTGTATTTTCCGACGAATTAGTCAATTTTTTCCGCAAAGCGCGCAGGACTTCCATTTTCTTTTTTTCTCCTTTGACAAGCCGTTTTTCCTGTCGTTCTTTCACTTCCTGCGCTTTGATACGCGCCATGCGAACGGCTTTTTCTTCCGCATGGATAGTGTCGTTCAACGCTTTATCTTCGATTTCTTTTTGCGTCTGATAAAACGAAAAATTTCCGCCGTAAGAATGGATGCCGTGTTTCGACAATTCGCAGGTAGTTTGCAGTTGATTGAGGAGCGTGATGTCGTGACTGACCACAACAATCGTCGCCGTGCTTTGCCGGATGTAGCGATATAATAATTGCCGGCTTGTTCCGTCGAGATGATTGGTAGGTTCGTCGAGCAGAAGAATCTCCGGCCGGTGAATAAGCAGTCCGGACAGAAATACTTTGGTCTTTTCTCCGCCGCTTAGCCTGTCTGCCGGCGTGTCGAGCGCAATGTGCGACAGCCGCCAATGAGCAAGCGCTTCCATGCACTTCGCCTCTATCGTCCAGTCGTCCGCCAGCGTGTCGTAATCCGATTGGGAAATGCTCCCATTGATGATGGCGTTGAGCGCGGTCAACTTATCTTTGACTTCCAACATTTCCGCGACGCTTTTATCGGTCGATCCGGTATGTTGGGGAATATAATACGGTCGGGAAGCGGTCGCGATGCTCCCTCCAACGGGTTGCAATTCGCCGGTCAGCAGTTTCAACAGTGTAGATTTACCACTTCCGTTGTTACCGACAATAGCCGTTTGACTCTGTTTCGTTACAGAGAGATTCAAATGTTCAAACAGGAAATCTTGATTGGGGTAGCGATACGATAAATCGCTGATAATAATACTCATGAATATAACTAATTAGGCGTCCGAAATAGTCGAATAAAATTCAACCGTTATTGAATACTGTTAAAAACGCCGGTTACGTAAACCAACTATTAGTTATTTATTTTCATCGGAGTAAATATTTAATTAAACTTGGCACAAAGGTATGTAAATTTTTTAATTTACGCATAAAAAGTTTCCAATCCTTTTTCAAAATAGTTTATTATTTCGAGTTTAATTGCCTCTGAAAGATTGGTTTCGTTATAGCGTATTTTCCCCTGTTCAAGAACGACAATCCGGGTACAAATATCCATCACATGCTGAAGATTATGACTTGACAGTAAAATAGTTGTCCCATATTTCCGATTATATTCCTGCAAAAGTCGCTTCATATTGCGGCGCTCGCATTTTTCTTTAGCGACGAAAAATAAATGAGGTATAACATTTTTTGCCGATTACTGCGTGACATTTCATAACGTCTCTAAAGAAATGAGAAATCCATGAGTGTAACAAACAAAAGAAAATATAAGGAAAATGTTTGACGGTTTCAAAAAATTAGAGAGCGTAAAGTTGGCAGCTGTTCCGACTTAAGTCCGAGCCATGAAAACTTAACCCACATTGCAGCACCATCCCCTCCAAAACATTAAAAATTCGAAAAAGTTCATCTATTGGATTGGCTATACGGCCTGTGGAGGCAGTTAAATGTTAAATTTTCATTGATTGGGCA
>JAISNS010000103.1 GCA_031276105.1 Dysgonamonadaceae bacterium | reverse complement strand
TTCTTATTCCACCAGCCGGTATTTACTTCATCCGCCAATGCGTCAATATCTGCTTGTTTGGCAGTCGATTGAGATGTTGCTTCCAGATACTTAGCGTAATCAATCAAGCGTTGAATACCTGAAACATCCATTTCAGGAGAAAACGAAATGGTAATTTGATTGTCTGTAATCCGTTCTACTAACATAAGATATTAATTGTATTTGACTTTGCAAAATTAAATGAAAAACTTGGGTTTTCCAAGCACGTACAAATGAAAAAAGGGAATATACGAAACAAAATTAAAATTTTTCACGTACATTTGTCGCTTATTAAAAAAATACCTGAAAATGATTTACGATTTAGCAATTATAGGAGGCGGCCCTGCCGGTTATACCGCCGCCGAATTAGCCGGAAAAAGCGGTTTGTCCACCGTTTTATTTGAAAAAAATGTCTTGGGAGGCGTTTGTCTGAACGAGGGTTGCATCCCCACAAAAACGCTTCTTTATTCGGC
Source organism: Dysgonamonadaceae bacterium (assembly GCA_031276105.1). GTDB lineage: Bacteria > Bacteroidota > Bacteroidia > Bacteroidales > Azobacteroidaceae > Azobacteroides. Next base: position 3,534 of record JAISNS010000103.1, on the reverse strand, counting down.
CAAAGTGTATCATACGGCCAAAGATTCGGCCAAGTACGGCGTTTCCTGCGAGGCCGTTTCGTTGGACTTGCCGAAAATCATTGCCCGCAAAAACAAAATTGTCCGCAAACTGACGGCGGGAATTAAAGCCAAAATGCTTGAAGCTCAAGTAGAAACCGTTACCGGTTGCGCCGAGGTCGTTTCGGCTGAAAGCGGGTCGATCCGCATTGCGTGTAATGAGCGGGAGTTCATTGCCCGGAAGCTTTTGATTTGTACCGGTTCGGAGGTCGTTCTTCCGCCGATTCCGGGAATAAACGGGACGGACTTTTGGACGAGCCGCGAAGCGCTGGAAAATAAGGAAGTTCCCGAAACCCTCTTGGTGATTGGCGGCGGCGTGATTGGCGTTGAGTTGGCCGTGTTTTTCAATGCTTTGGGAACAAAAGTGATGGTCGTCGAAATGTTGGACGAGATTTTGGGCGGCATGGACAAGGAACTTTCCGCGCTTTTGCGAAGCGAATTGACCAAAAAAGGCATTGAATTTCATTTGGGAACAAAAGTTGTTTCTGTAAATGGCAATCAAATTGAAATTGAAAAAAACGGAGAAAAGCAGCTTATAGAAGCTTCCCAAATTCTTTTGAGCGTCGGTCGCAAGCCGGTTTTAGCCGGATTGACCGACATTCACTTGGAATTGCGTGGCAACGGATTGAAAGTCAATGAATTTATGCAAACTTCCCATCCGGACGTCTATGCTTGCGGCGACGTCACCGGATTTTCCCTTCTGGCTCATACGGCCGTCAGGGAAGCCGAAATTGCCGTTGGGTATATCTTGGGAAAGGCAGAAAAAATGTCTTACAAAGCCATTCCGGGCATCGTCTATACCCATCCTGAAATTGCAGGCGTTGGAAAAACCGAAGAAAGTTTGCAGGCCGAAGGCATTGACTATGTCGTTAAAAAACTTCCCTTGACTTATTCCGGTCGTTTTGTCGCCGAAAACGAACAGGCGACAGGCGTTTGTAAAATCCTTGAAAGCCGTGACGGGACTGTTTTAGGCGTTCATCTGTTGGGAAATCCCGCTTCGGAACTGATTGTCATTGCCGGCATTGCCATTGAACGCGGCATGAAAGGCGAAGACTTGGAAGCGATGGTCTTCCCCCACCCTACCGTTGGCGAAATAATCAAAGAAACGCTGAAAGCTTGATTAAAACGTCGTTCAATCCGCAGACTTCCACCTTCTCATGCAGCGGATAACTCCCGTTAATCGGGGCGACGACAAATGTTTTTTGCGGCTTTACCGATTCGATTGCCCGCCAAAATCCTTTTGTAACCTGCGGAGCAACAGACGCTTTACATTCGACGGCGAAAGTTTGTTCGGTTTTTTGTATTACCAAATCAAGTTCGTCGCCCGTTGCGTTGCGGTAAAACGAAAAACGGCAGTCGCCGAACATCGAACAAATATTTTCGACAACCAAGCTTTCCCACGAAGCGCCGAAAACCGGATTTCCCAACAGCGAGTTATAATTTTTAATTTGAAGCAGTTGATGCAAAATGCCGGCGTCGCGCACATACAATTTCGGCGACTTTATCAGGCGTTTTTTCTCGTTGCTTTCAAAAGGTGCAAGCGAGCGGATTAGAAACGTTTGTTCCAGTAAATCGAGGTATCGCCGGACGGTGGTATGCGCAATTCCCAGCGATTCGCCGATTTTTGACGTGTTGAGCAACTGTCCCGACAAGTGGGCGCAGAGAGTCATAAAGCGGCGTATTTGCAAAGCCGGAATCTGAAAACCCAGCTGAGGAATATCGCGTTGCACATAAGTACGGATAAAATCTTCGCGCCACAGGCAACTGCTTTCGTCGTCAGCGGCTAAAAAACTGTCTGGATATCCGCCCCGGTTCCAATAAGTATTTAGTTCTGTTTCGGGATTATAACGCACAATTTCATCAATTGAAAAAGGCGACAGTTCTGCGATTCCGATTCTGCCGGCCAGACTTTCCGACGACTTTTGAATCAACTCCTGCGAAGCGGAACCAAGTAAAATAAAACGTCCGGCCTGACGATTGCGGTCGATTTCGCTACGCAAGACGGAAAAAAGGTGCGGAGTATTCTGAATTTCGTCCAAGCAGATTACAGCCTCATTGTTTGCCTCAAAAAACAAAGCCGGTTCGGTCAATTTGTTTAGATCGGCCATGTTTTGCAGGTCGAGATAGATAAAATTCGTTTTCCCCTGCGCCAGCATTTTGACTAAAGTAGATTTTCCGCATTGTCTGGAACCCAATATCATTACGGCCGGAAAAATATTCAAGCGTTTGTAAATATCCGATTCTAAACGCCTTTTGATTAAATTGTGTAAATTGTGCATAACGTGTTCAATTTGCACAAAAGTAGCGGTTTTTGTTGAGTTGGTCAAATCTTTTTTGGAGGCCGGCATTTAATCCCGTTATTTTTGGCAGGCAAAATGCGCCATCGCTTGTGTTTATCAATTTATTCCTTTACCTTTGACGTAAAATTATCAATTGAAATATTATGCAAGCGCTAAAATCTCTTCTGAAAGAAAGTGAAAACGATCAGCCCCGGCGGTATTATTCCGATGAAAATCCGGCAATTACCGGCAAAGTCCCCGAAGGTTATATGACGGGCGAAGAATTTGTAAAAAAAGGAATTGAAGACATCGACACATTCTGTAAAAAACATGGTTTATTATAATCCGGAGGCATTAAAGGATTTTGAAAATATTCTTTATGGACTTCTTTTGTGGCCAAAACATCGGTTAGAAGCGGAACATGCTAAGCAGTACATGCGTGATATGGGAAAATTTTGTGATAGTTTAGATTGTAATTCTTTTCATGCAAAATCGCTTTACGGTTTTCATAAAAATTACGGTGATTATGTTTGCCGTTACAAAAGAAATAAAAATACAGTTTGGTACATCATTTATAATATTGATTTTTACGGGAATATCTGGATAGAAAAAATAACTAATAACTATTTGACTATGGAATGATTGTGCGTGGCAAATCAATCTCTGCAAAAATTGCACTTTAGCTTATTGATTATTTCAATTTATTCCTTACCTTTGACGTAAAATTGTCAATTGAAATATTATGCAAGCACTAAAATCTCTTCTGAAAGAAAGTGAAAACGATCAGCCCAGGCGGTATTATTCCGATGAAAATCCGGCAATTACCGGCAAAATTCCCGAAGGTTATATGACGGGCGAAGAATTTTTTAGAAAGTTAAGAGAAGACGTTAATAAAATGTACAAAGAACGTGGTTTATTATAAAAAAGAGGCTTACGAAGACCTTAACAATATTTTTTACGGACTTATTTTTTGGGAGAAGCGCTATTTGGCGCCGGAACATGCACAGCAATACATACAGGATATAGAAGATACGTGTAACTCTTTAGATATTGAAAGTTTTCATGCAAAATCGCTTTACGGTTTTCATAAAAACTACGGTGATTATGTTTGCCGTTACAAAAGAAATAAAAATACAGTTTGGTACATCATTTATAATATTGATTTTTACGGGAATATCTGGATAGAAAAAATAACTAA
>JAISNS010000230.1 GCA_031276105.1 Dysgonamonadaceae bacterium | reverse complement strand
TTCTCCAATTTCTTATACCAATTGTTGTAAAGCACAACCGAACCGGCCAGAATAATCATCAAACCGATGCCGGCAAAAGTAAATTCTTTACATACCAGATAGATAGGGGCGGCGACCAGGGCTGTTTGCCAAACAATGCCAACCACTACATTCAACAGGTCGCGACCGAAATGCCGGTTTCGCTTGAAATTGGGGTCTTCGGCTTCGACCAAAGCATTGATTGGCGACCAAAAACCCCAAGGACGGGTTTTCTTGTAGAAATTCTTCAGCGCTTCCGTTTCGGTGGGAGGCGCCGAATAGGTTCCCAGTAAACAACCGGCCACGGAAAACAACAGGATAACCGGAAAATAATACAACGGCTCGCTCAACAACTGCCATTGGAAAGGCAATTCGGCTACGATGTGCTTCACAACCAACGGCAAAAGCAAGGCGGGAATCATCCCGGCCATCATTCCCCAAGCAAATCCGCGGGAATTGAATCGCCACCAATGCCATTTCAAAATGTTGGCGGCTATGTAACTGCCGTAAAGCGCATTCGTAATCCATTGCAATACCTGATCCACGTTTTGCGCAACTACGCCGAAAAAGATGCTGATGAGGACAATCACCAGGCCTACGATGTAATTGGCACGAGTCGCTTGTCCGGGAGTTGCTTTCGGTTTGAAAAATTTAATGTAAATGTCGTTGACGATATAGGCTTGCGCGGCGTTCAGGGTACCGGCGAAAGTGGACATGAAAGCGGCCAGCAGTCCGGCGATGACTATTCCCGTCAAACCCACGGGGATGTAGGGATGAGCAATAATGGCCGGAAGTACCAGTTCGAAATCAATGACGCCGTTCACGTTCCGGATGCCCGGTTCGATGTCCTGAAACAAAATAAGTCCCAACACGGCAACGCCGGCAATCATCAGGTAACGAACCGGCATTAAAACGATGCTGACGAATCCGGACATCAAAGAGGCTTCGCGCGGATTTTTGGCGGAGAGTATTTTTTGCATGTCGTAAGTGGGGGCAGGGCCGGCTACGGAAGCCAAAATGCCTTTCAGTAAGACCATTCCGAAAAAGAAACTGAAAACCCGATAAGCCGAATCGCTAATTGTCCGGTTGAACTCCGAAAAAGCGCCTTGCCAGTGCAGTTGCAGGGTTTTGCCGAAACCGGGCGACATCCAGCCGTCCGGAAGCAACTGGTGGAAGGTTTCGGGAGTGATGTGCATCATCGCAATAATGGCTATCGTAACGGCGGCTAAAGTCATGATGATGTATTGAGCTACGTCTGCCCAGACAATGGACATCATTCCTCCCAACAGGGCGTAGAATACGGCAAATAAAGTAAAAGTAATTCCCCATAAATGAGGAATGTATGCGTCAGGCACAAAGGCGAGAAAAGGGAAAATCGTTTTCAACGGCAGGAATATTTCGACGAATTTACCCATTCCGATGAAGCCGTAAGCCAACATGCCCAAACAGGAAATGACGGCGAAAACGACAATGATGGCATGCGAAAAACGGGCGCCTTTGTCGTTCCCAAACCGGAAAGCAATCCATTCGGCGCCGGTGGTACATTCCGAACGGCGCAACCACGTGGATAAATAGACCATCAAAAATATCTGATTAAATACCGGCCATAACCACGGAATGTAAATGCTTTTAAGTCCGTAAACGACGGTGATGGCGACTAACCAAACCGTTCCTGAAATATCGAACATTCCCGATGCGTTGGACAAGCCCAACAGGTACCAAGGCAAAGATTTACCGCCTAAAAGATACGATTCCAAATTCTTGGAAGCGCGCTTTTTCAGATATAAACCGATGAAAATAAGAAAACCTAAATAAACTGCAATAATTGCAATATCAACTCCGCTTAATAATATCTGTTTCATAATTCATAACTTCCTCACGCACATACGGGCGTTGTGGTAGGGACATTTCCAAAAGCCGGCTTTATCGTTTGTCCGGTTTTGTTTCCCGTTGGGAAAAACACTCCAGACCCATTCGCCGTTTTCTTTGTCGCGGATGTATTCTTTGATGTATTCCCAGCACTTTTTGGCCACATTCAGGTATTTTTGCTCTCCGGTAATTTGATAAGCATAAATGGAACCCGCTACCGCTTCTGCCTGTACCCACCAATGACGGTTGGCGTCGATCTGCGTTCCTTCGGCTTCGTAAATCAGGCTTCCGTCGTCTTGAATCCCTTCATAAGCCGCTTCAATCAACCGGATGACACAGGGTTTTATTCTTTTCAAAAGGATTTCATCATCCACTGTTTCGGTGGCTTCGTAGAGCAGCCAAGCCGCTTCAATATCGTGCCCGTAAGAAATGAGAGACGATTGGGAGTTCCATTGTTCATCGAAAAAAAGATTCAAGTGATGGGTTTGAGGATGAATGATGTGACGGCAGAAAATTTCTATCAACTCTTTCTGCGCCTGTACCAAAGCCGGGGCTTTCCATACCCGGAGCAGATTGGCGTAAGGCTCTAAAATGTGAAGATGCGTATTCGTGGATTTCGCTTCGTTGGCGTCTTTTTCGCTTAAGCGTTTGTCGTCAATGGCTTGCCAATCGCGTTGAAACGCTTCGAAGTAACCGCCGGATAGCGGGTCGTGCGCCCGTTTTTCGATAAGCCGAAACAAATCAATGCTCATTTTCAAGGCTTCGGGTTCACCGGTTGCCCGGTAAAATTCGGAATATCCGTACAATGCAAATCCTTGAGCATACGTTTGTTTTCGCGTATTGACCGGTTTTCCCCGGTAGTCTAATTCCCAATATACTCCGCCGTATTCTTTATCGGTAAAATAATCGCGGATGTAGCGGTAGGCGCGTTCGGCTATTTCCAAGTATTGCGGATTTTTTTCGCAACGGTAAGCGGCGGAAAAAGTCCAGAGTATCCGGGCATTCAGCACAACGCCTTTATTGGCTTGTGGATGCAGATGTTCGTTTCCGTCGATACGGCCGTAAAAACCGCCGTTCGCTTTATCCGGCATATTGTTTATCCAATACGGAAGAATATTGTTTATCAGTTCGTTGTGTAACTCCGATTGAAGAGTTTCCATAATTGTTGTTTTACGGTGCACGGTGCACGATCTTACAGGTTTAAGTTTTTGTTTACTAATTTTATAATGGCTTCTACCGATGTTTGGGAACGGCCACCGTCGGCAGGCGTGTTCAGGCAGTAATCGACCAAGCGATCGACAGTGGAAGTGGCTACGTGCATCCGGGTATCGGAAGAGGCGTAATAGATGTAAACGGTTCCGTCTTTGCCGGCAATCCAACCGTTGGAAAAGAGGACATTGGATACGTCGCCGACTCGTTCCTGGCCTTTCGGCGCCAGAAAATGACCGGCCGGTTCGGCAATCACTTTCGACGGTTCTTTCAAGTCGGTCATATACAGGTAAAGGACGTAGCGAAGGCCGGCGGCGCATGCTCTAACGCCGTGAGCCAAGTGCAACCAGCCGTGAGGCGTTTTGATGGGAGGCGGGCCTTCTCCGTTTTTCACTTCTTTAATCGTGTGGTACTGACGGATGTTGATGATTTTTTCTTCTTTGATTTCCGCTTTGGTCATATCTTCGATCAACGCCCAGCCGATGCCTCCGCCGGAACCGGCGTCGATGAATCCGTCTTGGGGACGGGTGTATAGGGCGTACCGTCCGTTTACAAATTCGGGATGAAGAACTACATTCCGTTGTTGTGATGAGGATTTCAAATCGGGCAGCCTTTCCCATTGAAGCAAATCGCGGGTGCGGACAATTCCGCAGGAGGCTATTGCCGACGACAAGTCGCCCGGAGCGGCAAAAGGGTCTTTCCGTTCGGCGCAAAACAAGCCGTAAATCCAGCCGTCTTCGTGCCGGGTCAGGCGCATGTCGTACACATTGGTTTCGATTTCTTCGCCGTTTCTTTCCTCCGGCGAAAGGACGGGAAGGGAAACCGGGTAATCCCAAAACCGAAAATTGTCGATGCCGTTGGGACTTTCGGCTACGGCAAAAAACGATTTGCGATCGTTGCCTTCGACCCGGACAAGCAGCAGATACTTGCCGTTCCAATCAATGGCTCCCGAATTAAACGTTCCGTTTATTCCGATGCGTTCCAACAGGCGCGGATTGGTTTCGGGGTCGAAATCGTACCGCCAGATTAATGGCGCATGTTCCGCCGTTAAAATTGGGTTTTTATACCGTTGATAAATCCCATTGGTTTTTGATTCTTTTTCGTTCTTTCGAGATAACAGCGCTTCGTGTTCCTCGACTAATTGTTTTACCTGCTTTTCAACTGTTTTCATCATTCTTATTATTTATGTTACGCATCATTCATAAGGTCGTCTTATTGCTACCAATAAGGTCGCCTTATTGCCCCCAATAAGATTGCCTTATTGTCTCCAATAAGGTTGCCTTATTGCCGGGAAGAAACCCAACTCATAATTCATAATTCATAATTCATAACTCATCATTCACAACATAATTATTTTAGGCAAAGAGGAAAACGCGCGGAAATCCGCTTCACCCGGGCCTCCCGGATAGGGGACGTAGAAATGGGAAGGCCGGTTATAGGCATTTCTCCAAAACAGGACGTATGCTATTTGATAGTCTTTGATCGAATTATAAACGGCGTCGGTAAAGTATTGCGGGTAAGGGATTCGTTCCATTCCGGTTTCCGTAATTGCCGGGATTTTGCCCGATTTTTTCGCGTAAGCCGTTATTATATCCAAGTTGTGTTTCAAGGTTTTTTTGTATTTAGCTATTTGTTGAAGCGTTTTTTCGGGTTGCTGCGCTTCGTTTTCGCCGTTGGCGTAACAGTCGAAACCCACCATATCCACATAATCATCGCCCGGATAACGTTCCAAGTATTCTTTCAGGTTCTTTGTCGTGGACGGGGAAAAAGCGTATAAAAGGTTGTGTACGTTCCTTGTATCGCGAAGGTATTTGACGGTCATTATCCACAATTGTTTGTATTCTTCGGGCGTCGACTGTTTGCGTCCCCACCAGAACCAGTCGCCGGAATGTTCGTGATAGAGGCGAAACAGCACGGGGATTGGTTTTCCGTTGTCGTCTTTCAAGTCGAGGAAAAAATCGGCCACCCGGTCTAACCAGCTTAAGAATCCGGTGTGATTTTTACCGCCTGGAAGAAGCGATTTGACTACGTCGTTTCGTCCGCAATCCCAAGCATTTCGTCCGGTCAGGATATTGTCGCCATGCCAACTGACGGTGTTAATAACTCCGCGCTTGTGTCCTTCCCGCATATAGCGTTTCATGTTTTCGAAAGCGATTGAGTCCAGATTGTATTCGCCGCCCCGTTCGATGTGTCCGATGTCCCAGCCGTTGACTGCCGGATATTTTCCGGTAACGTCGTGTATATCCGACCGATTAGGTTCGTTGTACCAGTTGTGTCCGTAAGCCGGCGCGTCTTGGTGTCCCACCATAATTCCTTTGTCCAAAAGGCTGAGTAAGCGGCTGTGCAATGCGCGCGTTTCGGGAGTTGCGTTCTTGTCGGAAAGAAGGCAATTGTCTGTCACTGTCAGTATTGCCGTTTTCAAATCTTCGTCTTTGGAAGAAGAGCCGGCCATTATCAGGAATGTTCCCGGCTCAATAACCCAATTCATCTTTTTGTCCAAAAAGCCTAATTTGTTTGGCGTGAGCGTAAATTGCACGGTTTTGGTTTCTCCCGGATTTAGATGTACCCGGATAAAATCTTTCAGTTCTTTTACCGGCCGAGTGAGGGAACTGTATTCGTCGCGAATGTAGAGTTGTACGATTTCTACTCCGGGACGATTTCCTGTATTCGTGACCGGAATGTTTACCGAAACCGGTTCGTTGTTCGGAATTTCTTTTTTATCTAACCGAATATCCCCGTATTGATAGGTGGTATAACTCAATCCGTATCCGAAGGGGAATAGCGGCGTATTCGGGCTTCCTTTGTAACCGTGAAAATAATGCGCAGGTTTGTGATTGTAAACCATTTGTATTTGTCCGGCGTTTCGGGGAATGGTCACGGCTAATTTGGCCGACGGGTTCACTTTGCCGTAAAGGATTTCGGCAATGGCCTGTCCGCCGTACATTCCCGGTTCCCAAGCATTTATCAAAGCGTCGGCATGAGTGGCCGCCCATTCGACGCTCAGCGGACGTCCGGAGATGAGTATCACGATGGTTGGTTTTCCGGAGGCTTTTACTTTTTGAATCAGTTCGTTCTGCAATCCGACCAAGTGAATGTCCGATCGGTCGGTGTCTTCGCCGGAGGTGCGTTCGTTCCATCGGAAGCGCATCATGTATTCGCCGGCAACAACGATGTTCACATCCGCTTGCAAGGCTTTCGCGGCGGCTTCTTCTACTTTTTCCGGGTTCATGTTGCGCGGATCCCATCCCTGATCGACAAAGGTGACGGAAGTATTGGGCGTTATCATTTGCAGGCCTTCCAACACTGTGATGACATTTTCATCCTTTTGGAGGCTCGACCAGTCGCCCAGAATATTCTGGTCGTTGGCATTGATACCGGTAATCATCACTTTGTTGTATTTTTTTTCGTCCAAAGGGAGAATCCCGTTGTTTGTCAGTAGCACGATGCTGTTGCGCGCCGCCTCCAGCGCCGTTTGGCGGTGTTCGTCGTTCAAACGGATTTTCATTGAATTTTCCGGGTCGCAAACGGTATTTTCGTCAAACAGTCCTAATTGGAATTTCGCATACAGGATGCGCCGTACCGATTGGTCGATTCGTGAAATGGGAATGCGCCGTTCTTTTACCAGTTCGCCGACTAATTCGTTCCAGTGAATGCCGTGCATGTGCATATCCATACCGGCCATAATACTTTGATAAAAAGCTTCTTTCAGTGACGAAGCCGTATGATGAACGTCGTAAAGGTGTTCGATATCCATCCAATCGCTGACCACAAATCCTTTGAAACCCCATTCTTTTCTCAGGACGTCTTCCATCAACCATTCGTTTTCGTGAGCCGGAATACCGTTCACTTCGTTGTGGGCAGTCATGAGAGAGCCGCTTCCGGCATCGACGCCGGCTTTGAACGGCGGGAAGAATATTTCGCGCAAGGTTCTTTCCGAGAGGTCGGCGGGGGCAGCGTTAGCGCCGTTCAGCGGTTCGCTTCCGGCTACAAAATGTTTGATGCAAGCCAAGACGTTTTCGGAGGAGAAATTTCCCTGATAGCCGCGTGTGGTTGCCTCGCCCATCCGGGCAACCAGATAAGGGTCTTCGCCGAAAGTTTCGCCGACCCGTCCCCAGCGGGGGTCGCGGGCAACTTCCACATTGGGGTTGAATGTCCAATGCAAGTTCATGGCTCGCATTTCGCGGGCGGTTTGTTGGGCGATTCGGTGAGCCATTACGGTATCGAACGAGCAGGCCAAGCCGATATTGGTCGGATAAACCGTGTTGTCCGGAGCGTTCGCGTTTCCGTGAATAGCGTCTATTCCAATGATTAACGGTATTTTGAGGCGGCTTTGCATGGCTAAACTTTGCAGGTAGTTCGCTTCTTCGAGGGTGATGACATGAAGAAAAGAGCCAATCAGCCCTTCTTTTGTTCGGCGTTCGATTTCTTTGGTGGATACGCCCGGATAAAAAGCGTTGGCGGTATTGTTTTTCAATTCCTCTTCCGTCATGTTTTGTTCGGCATTGCGAATGTGTTCCAATCCGACGAACTGGTTCATTTGCCCGATTTTTTCTTCCGGGGTCATGCGATTCAACAAGTCTTCCACACGCTTGTCGATCGACTGATTTTTATCTAAATAAAGAGGATTGTCCGCTCTCGAAATTTCCATAGAGGTGATTAAGACTAAAAAACCAATAATTCCCTTTTTTATCATTGTTCCAGTATTTTTTGATAGAATGTCGTCCGGATTTCCCACCACGAAGCGGGAACGTCGTGTCCCTGTTCGGGAAAAATATAGTATTGTTTTTCCGTTTTTATTTGATTGTATCCGGCGAAATTGGTGTGTGGGGGACAAACTTCGTCCTGCAATCCGACAGCCATGATGATTGGGCATTGAATTTGCGACGCCAAGTTTTTTATATCGAAATAGCTCAATACATCGTAAATCTGTTCCCAAGCGGCGGAAGGGTTTTCTTTTCGGTAATTTTCAAAATCGACCCGGGGCCAATGGACTATTTTGAAATAGTCTTTGTAATCGGAAAGAAAGGGGATGAAAGGCGCGGCGGCTTTAATCCGGCGATCCAAGGCGCAAGCGGCCAAAGTGAATGCGCCTCCCTGACTGCCGCCTTCGGCAACGATTTTTTCGGAATCTACTTCCGGACGGGAAGCTACAAAGTCTATTGCGCGAATCAAATCCATAAAAGCGCCCCGGTAATAGTATGTTTCTTTGCTTTCTAAACCGTAAGTAATCCATTGTCCGTATTTGTTTTCGGGTTCTAACAAGCCTTGTCCGCGCGTGGAGAGGACAAATTCGGCAAAGCCCGGATTGTTGTCCGGATTGGGAATCCAGGGTTTGGAACCGTAACCCATGTAGGAAACGATGACGGGATATTTCCCTTTTTTGACCGGGACAACGTAGTATCCTTCAATGGTTTCACCACCGAAAGATTTCATTTTGACCTGATACACTTTCCGGGTTTTGGAAGAGGATTTTTTCAGTTCGGTCAGTTGATATTCCGGTTTTACGCGGTCTAATTCTCTTCGAGTATCGTCCCAAAATGATTGAAAATCGGGTTTGGCATCTTTCGGAGAGATGATCTTTTCGGGTTCATAACCGATGTTGAATTTTTTTTCTTCGCTTTTTTGTCCGTTTGCTTCTTGGTAGATGCGGCAGCGATAGAAACCCGGAACGGGAAAATTGAAAGTAAAAGTTGCTTGAACCGTGTCATTTGTGTTAATTTTAGTTTGTTGTGAAAAAGAATATACCGGTTGATAATCGTCGGAGGTGACGTCCAGATGGATTTGCGATGCAACCGGTTGATTGGTGCGGTTTTTCAGGACAACGGAAACCGTTCCTTTTTCGTCGCCGTAAAATACCCAATTGCCCGGTATCCGGCAAGACAGTTCGGGGAAATTATTGGCCTGCACAATCACCGACAGCGTGCCTAAAAAGCAGATTAAAATCGTTTTCTTCATTTTGTTGTCTCTCTGTTATTGTTCACTCGTCAATATTTGTTTGATTTGGATTCCCCACGCTTTCAAGTCGTTATTTGTCCATTGGCTTGCCGGGGAAGCCGGGGATTTTATCATGGAACAAGTTTCGTTTTTATCCGAAACCGACCATGCAGCCCAACTCAGCCGATGCTCTTCCATCCATTGCAGCCAACGATTCCATTCCGTTTGGTCGATAGCGCCGTCGCCGGAAGCTTCCATGCCGGCACATTCCGAAACGAAAATGGGCAAGCCTTTCGAGCGGGCATAAGCGGCTTTGTCGCGCAAATCCTGTTTATGCGTAGCGGCGTAAAAATGAAGGGTGTACAGGATATTGTCGTAACCGATAATCGGATCGTCGGCGACGATGTGTACATCCTGATCCCAGTGGGGATTACCGACGAGAATGATATTGTCTTTGTCAATGGAACGAATGGTTTTGATTATTTCCACAGAATAGGCTTTTACGTCCGGCCAAGGCATATCGTCCCAGGGTTCGTTGAATATTTCGTAAAGGACATTCGGCGTATCTTTGTATTTGGTAGCGACTTGCGTAAAAAACGTTTGGGCTTCTTCGAGGTGAATGTAATGCGCATGCCAGTCGACGATTACATACATATCGTTTTCGATGGCGGCATCGACAACCGTTGTCAGGCATTGCATTGCCCATTCGGGTTTCCGTAGATAGCCGCTGTCCGGTTCAACGCCGATAGCCGCCCGGATGAGGTTCGGTTTCCAATCTTTTTTCAACCATTCAACCGTTTCTTTGCTGTAAAAACGCGACCACCATTGGTGCCATCCGAGACTTACGCCGCGCAAAACAATCGTATCTCCGTTTTGATCGGTTAATGCAGCGCCTTTTACCGCCAATTGACCGTGCCGTCCGACAAAGGAGGTATCAACAGGCAGTTGATCAGCCGGTTGCGCCGGGTTGTTGTTTGTCCGTTCGCAAGCGAAAAGCAGGAACAGGCAGGCAAGCAGCGCGATGTTTATTTTTTCAAGTTTCATTTTATGGATTATTTTTTAATGAAGGCATTTCGTCGCGGGAAATAACTCGGTCGTCGGCAAATGCGTTTTTCCAAAAAGCGATCGAGGCATGTTGATGCGCTTCGCTATTGAAAGTTTCGCCGGACAGGTCTTTCGTTCTATCGTAATCGTACCACGGCATAAACCACGACCAAGTGGCTTCGGCGTTCCATTGTGCGGGGATTCCGGCCACGTTGCCACATTCGCTGAGGGCGATTATTTTGTTCGGGAAACGGTTTTTCAGCGTTTGGTACTCGTTCGCCATTCCGTTTGCTTCCGGTTTATTGTACATATCCCGTCCAATGATGTCCACATATTCGTCGCCGGGATACCAGGCATCGTCGCCGGGTTCGGCAGTCCAGACCCAAATCAGGTTGTTCAATCCTTTTTCCCGAAAGAAGTCGAACATGATTATCCAGAGTTCTTTGCAAGGTTGAGCGCCTTTCGCTCCCCACCAAAACCATCCTCCGGCGGCTTCGTGCAAAGGACGCCAGACGACGGGTATATTTTTCTGTTTTAAGAGCAGTAAATAGTTCGCGATTTTTTCCAAGTCGGCTTTGATTACGCTGTTTTCGTAAGTTCCTTCCCTAACGGCTTGGGAAATGTCGAACGAAGTTTTTCCCGTATAAAATTCATAGTTGTTACTTCCCTGATTGACAGGTACATTCCAGTGCCACATCGCGGCAACGATTCCGTTGTTGTTCCACCAATCTTCCACGATTTGAGTATTTCCGTAATCAATCCAATTGGCGGGGGAAGCGTAAAGGTGAATATAATCGAAAGCGTTTAAGGCGGGGTATTTTCCGGTGTGTTTATAGACCCAGCCGGCTTCGTTGGTATTCCAGTTGACATTGGCGACGGCGCCGGAAATGATTTTTTTTCCGTAGTTTTCTTTCAGGAAATGGTAAAGTTTGACGGCTTCGGGAGAAGGATT
>JAISNS010000087.1 GCA_031276105.1 Dysgonamonadaceae bacterium | reverse complement strand
AGCTATTTTGCAGGGGCCTCAATTGCGTTTTTGGGAATGGCTCTCAACCTATTACTTGTGCAGTGTGGGCGAAATTTTCAAAGCCGTAGTTCCCGCCGGCTTCCATTCGGAACGAGCGCAGGTATATTCTCCTAAAACAGACACTTTCGTCCGGCTTACTCCTGCTTGTGCAACTTTAGATTCGATCAACGAGGCTTTCGAATTAGTGAAAAAAGCCCCCAAGCAAGAACACTTGTTACTGTCGTTTATTCAATCCGCAGCCATCGACGACGCCCGGATACCGGAAAACGGGGAAGTAAGAAAAAAGGAATTACTGGAAAAAAGCAACTCCAACGCGGCTGTCCTTTCGGCCTTGATAGAGAAAGGAATATTGGAAACTTACGAGAAACCGGCGAGCCGCTTGCAAAAGTATGAACAGGAAATACAGCCTCTAAACGCATTGAATGTTTTTCAACTTCAGGCATATACCGGAATTAAGCAATCCCTTCTCGAAAAAGACGTTTGCCTGCTACACGGAATTACGTCTTCGGGGAAAACGGAAATCTATACGCATCTTATCAGCGAAACGATAAAAAACGGGCGGCAAGCGCTTTACCTGCTGCCCGAAATTGCTTTAACGACACAGATTACCGGCCGCCTCCAACGGTTTTTCGGCAATCAATTAGGCGTTTATCATTCGAAAATCAATAACAACGAACGGGTGGAAATATGGAATAACCTGTTGAGCAAAGATGCCTGTAAAATCATTCTGGGCGTTCGTTCTTCCATCTTTTTGCCATTCGGCGATTTGGGATTAATCATTGTGGACGAAGAACATGAGCCGAGTTACAAGCAACAGGATCCTTCGCCTCGCTACCATGCCCGGAATGCCGCCATCCTGCTGGCAACCATGCACGGAGCCAAAGTCGTTTTGGGAAGCGCCACGCCTTCCATCGAATCGTTTTACAATGCCCGAAACGGGAAATACGGATATGTACGCTTGGATAAACGTTTCGAAGAAACGGAACTGCCGCTTATAATACCGGTCAATACCAAAGAATTGAAGCGGAAGAAAAAGATGAAAACCCTTTTTTCCCCTTTGTTGATAGAAAAGATGCAGGAAACGCTTCAATCCGGCGAACAGATTCTGCTCTTTCAAAACCGGCGCGGATTTGCTCCCAGCCTGACTTGCCGTACTTGCGACTGGACGCCCCAATGCCGTTTTTGCGACATCAGCCTTACTTACCACAAACAATCCGGTCGCTTGACCTGCCACTATTGTGGACGAACCTACCCATTGCCCCACGCCTGTCCCGAATGTGAAGGAGAACTAAAACCCATCGGTTTCGGAACGGAGAAAGTAGAAGAAGAAATCACAGCCCTTTTCCCGGGCGTTCCGGTTGAGCGAATGGATACCGACACAGCCCGCACAAAAAAATCGCTGGAAGACATTATCTTCCGGTTCGAATCCGGAGCAACCCGCATATTGATCGGCACACAAATGATTTCCAAAGGATTGGATTTTGAGAACGTCAGTTTGGTTGCTATCCTCAATGCCGACGGCCTGATGAATTTTCCTGATTTCAGGGCTTACGAACGCGCTTACCAGTTAATGTCGCAAGTAGCGGGAAGAGCGGGAAGACGGAAAAGGCAAGGCGAAGTGATTTTGCAGACTTCCCATCCCGAACATCCGCTTATTCAAGCGGTTTTGCAGCAGGATTATGAAACGATGTACAACTTGCAGATGGAAGAAAGGGAATTGTTTCATTATCCGCCTTTCTACCGGATCATTACAATCAACCTCAAGCACAGGCGAGAAGACATATTAAGCAAAATAGCCGTGGATTTTGCCGGATTACTCCGGGCAAAATTAGGCGACCGGGTCATCGGCCCCGACAAACCGGTTGTCGCCCGGATTCAGAATATATATATCCGCAAAATCGTTCTGAAAATCGAAAATAAAGCTTCTTTACATGCCTTGCGGGTCATACTGGAAGAAACTAAAAACCGGATTCTTTCGCAACCGGATTACAAATATTTATTGATACAATATGACGTCGATCCGGTATAAGTCAGGATTGGATGAATCTTCTGCGCTTTTTTTTTGACAAAATCAGGCTTTTCTATGAGACAATCGTATAAAAATTTTATAATTTCCAACCACTTGAAGCAGGAAAGCAAATAAAAATTTATTCTAAAAAAACACGAATTCTTGTAAATATAAATATTAATTAGATAAAAAATGATGATTAACCGGTTTTTTTTTGTCGAATTAAAAAAAATGAGTAATTTTGGCCTGAATTTTGCAGTTAATAAAAAGGTAGTATGAATTATATAATTATTTAAAAAATGAAACGATTAGTATTAGCCGTTACGGCAGTGTTTTTTGTATTGTCTATTAAAGCACAATACGTAAGTGATTTGATTGTGAACAACCAGTATCCTGACGATCAAAAAGCGGAAGAAGTATATCAGTCCGCAGTGGATAAACAACTGGACCCGAAGACTTCGGCTCTTCGTACGACCTGGATTGCCAATACGCCGGGAAGTAATTGGTTTGTTTCACTTCGTGCAGGTATGGGAGGCGTTTGGGGTAAAAGCAGACCTCATTTTGCCGCACCATGGAATTGGTTTAGCGACAAAGAAGGTTACTGGCATCCAACTGCCGGACTTTCGGTAGGCAAATGGTTTTCGCCGGTATGGGGCCTTCGAGTGGATGGCAACTATGGCAGCCTTGAAAGTTTTTCGGGTGATGAAGTAGTTTCCGGCGTTAATTATCTTGCCGGTACGGGAGATTTTTTGGTCAACCTGAAAAATTTCTTTTTACCCTACAATCCGAAAGGATTATTTAATCCGGTACTTTACGCAGGTACAGGTCTTTTGCGCACCGCTAAATCGGGAGACAATTCAGCCTTCTATAATATTATAACTAAAGGAGGCTTGCAATTAAATTTCCGTTTGAACGATGCAATAGACATTTTCGCAGACGGACAATTAATTGTTGCCCCGGGCAATTTCGATCGGAACCCGGCGGCAACCATTATCAGTTCCGATGTAATTACCAATGCCACCATTGGTTTAACTTACCGGTTCAACTTCCGTCACTTTATCAAATCTCCGTTGATTGATCAAAATCAATTGGATGCGTTGAATAAAGAAATTAATGATTTGCGT
>JAISNS010000035.1 GCA_031276105.1 Dysgonamonadaceae bacterium | reverse complement strand
ATTTATAAAGAAATCATATTTTTTTCCCTTTTAGAAAAAAGAGCCTATATTTTTACTAACTTTGCACGATTTTATAAGAAAAGAAAAATATGATTAATCCTATTGTAAAGACAATTGAATTGGGTGATGGAAGAACCATTACCATTGAAACCGGTAAGTTGGCCAAACAGGCCGATGGGTCGGTAGAGTTGCGGATGAACAACACAATGATTCTGGCAACGGTTTGTGCTGCGAAAGATGCTAACCCAGGGGTAGATTTTATGCCGCTGCAGGTTGAGTACAAAGAAAAATTTTCCGCTTTCGGACGTTTTCCCGGCGGATTTACGAGAAGGGAAGGCCGTGCTTCCGATTATGAGATATTAACTTGCCGCTTGGTCGACAGGGCGTTACGTCCTTTATTCCCGGAAGACTACCATGCTGAAGTTTTTGTAAATATAATCTTATTTTCTTCCGACGGAGAAGATATTCCGGATGCTTTGGCAGGTTTGGCAGCTTCGGCGGCTTTGGCGGTTTCTACGGTTCCTTTCAACGGGCCGTTGGCGGAAGTGCGTGTCGCACGTATCGACGGACAATTCAAAATCAATCCGACTTTCAACGAACTGGAAAAAGCCGATATGGATATTATGGTCGGCGCTACTATCGACAATATTATGATGGTGGAAGGTGAAATGAAAGAAGTTTCCGAAGCCGACTTGTTAGAAGCCATCAAGTTTGCGCACGAAACCATCAAAAAGATGTGCCGGGTGCAGATCGAATTGATGGAAGAATTGGGAACTGCCGTTAAACGCGAATATTCGCACGAAGTAAACGATGAAACTTTGCGTGAAGACATCAAAACCAAATTGTACGATCAGGTCTATGCCGTGGCTAAATCGGGAAAAAGCAAACAGGAACGAAGCGAAGCTTTTGAAGCGATCGTGGAAGGATATAAAGCGCAATTCACCGAAGAAGAATTGACGGAAGAAAAAGTCGCTTTGATCGGCCGCTATTACCACGAAGTGGAAAAAGAAGCCATGCGACGCTGTATCCTCGACGAAGGCATTCGCTTAGACGGACGAAAAACGACGGATATCCGCCCCATTTGGTCGGAAGTGGATTATGTTCCGGGGCCTCACGGTTCGGCTATTTTCACCCGCGGCGAAACGCAAGCTTTAGCAACGGTTACGTTGGGTACCAAATTAGATGAAAAAATCATCGACGATGTTCTGAATAATGAAAAGGAACGTTTTCTGTTGCATTACAATTTCCCGCCTTTTGCCACCGGCGAAGCGAGACCGCAACGGGGAGTGGGCCGTCGTGAAGTCGGTCACGGAAACCTTGCACACAGGGCGTTGAAACCCATGATTCCACCCAATTATCCCTATGTAATCCGGATTGTATCCGATATTTTGGAATCCAACGGTTCGTCGTCGATGGCGACGGTTTGTTCCGGTACGCTTGCCTTGATGGATGCCGGCGTGCAAATCAAAAAACCGGTTTCGGGTATTGCTATGGGTTTGATTTCCGAAAATAAAGGCACAAAATACGCTGTGCTTTCCGATATTCTGGGCGACGAAGATCATCTGGGCGATATGGATTTTAAAGTAACCGGTACCCGCGACGGTATCACGGCTACTCAAATGGATATCAAAGTGGACGGACTGTCGTACGAGATTCTCGAAAATGCATTGGCACAGGCCAAAGCAGGCCGGGAACATATCTTGAATAAAATATTGGAAACACTTTCCGAACCGCGGGAAGATTTGAAACCGCACGCTCCGAGAATTGAAGTTATCATTATCGCGAAAGATTTTATCGGCGCCGTGATTGGCCCGGGTGGTAAAATTATTCAGGGAATGCAGGAAGAAACCGGCACAACGATTACTATCGAAGAAATTGAAGGTATCGGACGGGTAGAAGTGGCGGCTAATAACAAGGCTTCCATCGACGCCGCTATCGCTAAAATCAAAGCAATCGTCGCCGTACCTGAAATAGGCGAAGTGTATGAAGGGAAAGTTCGTTCCATCATGCCTTACGGCGCTTTCGTGGAATTTCTTCCCGGAAAAGACGGATTGCTTCATATTTCCGAAATCGATTGGAAACGCTTGGAAACTGTCGAAGAATCCGGATTAAAAGAAGGCGATACCATCGAAGTGAAATTGGTTGATATAGAATCTAAAACCGGTAAATTCAAACTTTCACGCAAAGCGTTGTTGCCGCGCCCGGAACAACGGGAACAACGGGAAGAACATCACCACCGGCCGGAAGGAAACGGATTCAGACCGAGGAGAAGGGAATAAACAAAGTAGAATAAATAAATTAAAACGAAGAAAGGAGAAAAGTTCATGTGTTCTTTTCTCCTTTTCTACTTTTTTTAGTCAAAAGACTAAACCCGTTTTTCTTTGATTCTTGCTTTTTTACCGGTAAGTTTGCGCAGATAATACAATTTAGCGCGACGCACTTTTCCGACTTTATTCAGAATAATGCTGTTGATAAATGGGGAGTTCAACGGGAAAATGCGTTCAACGCCAATATTTTCCGACATTTTCCGAACCGTAAAGCGTTTTTGATCGCCATGACCGGAAATTTTAATCACTACACCCCGATACTGTTGAATACGTTCTTTGTTTCCTTCTTTGATGCGGTAGGCAACCGTCACCGTATCTCCGCTTTTGAAACGGGGAAATTCCTGTTCTTTCGGATAAGCAAACGCTTGTTCCGCTACTTTAATTAAATCCATGATTATAAGCTTTTAATATAGTTTTTATAACAAAACGTAACATCGCGGACCACTCTTTTTCCGCCAGCGGTTACGTAAAGCGGGGCAAAGATAACAACTTTTTTTGAATTACCCGTACCCGAACGAATTATTTGACTAAATCTTTTTTTGAGGCGACAATGGAACGCGGATAGAACGCGGATAACACGGATTTTTTTAAACTAAAAAGATAAAAGCTAAAAACTAAAAATTGCGCAAAGCGACGTTTGTTTAGCGTGCTTTGCGCAATTCTTAATTATTAATTAAATTATTGATATTCAAATACCTTGACAAACCGGTACGTTTCGCTGCCGGCTGTTATCGTAATATCTACTTCGCCCGCAGGATGACTCGGAAGTATGCAGGTAGCTGTTGAATTGTTTTTGGCAAGGTTTGTGCAGACAATATTGTCAACCTTCACTTCGGTTATTGTGTTCAACAAATTGCCGCTAAGCGTTAAAGTCCTGTTGGGAGTATTGGCAGGGCCGACAATCGGCGAAATACCGCTGACATAAAAATCGTTGTTGGGATCAACATATTTATACACATTGCCGTAAGAAGCGCCGTTTACTCTAACCTCTTTTTT
>JAISNS010000336.1 GCA_031276105.1 Dysgonamonadaceae bacterium | reverse complement strand
TATGGCGCACGAACCGGATGCCATTCCATTGATATGTCAGGTTTTTTTCCCGAATCGTTCGCTCTATTATTTCCCGGTCTTCCGGACTTGCATAAGCAGGCGTATTATATGTTTGCGATAAACATTGTTTTTCCGCATCATAATGATATTCCATCAATGTAATATCTAAAGCCGGAGAATCGGCGTCTTCTTTGATGAAACCGGATTTTCCTTCGAGTGAAATGAATAAATCCGTATCTAATTTTTTCCATTTAAGACTGTAAAATTCCAGACGGCTGTCGCAGACCGGTGCGCAGACCGTTTGAATTAAACCGATTATTCGGGATTCGTTAGCCAACGTCAGAATAAACAGTTCAGTTGTGGCGTTTCCGGATTGAATGTTCAAATAATTTTCCGTTAAATGATTCAGTACGACTTTATCGCCAAAACTGTTTTGAACGACAGCTTCCTGATCGTTCATATACAAATCGATCAAATCCATCCGGTGGGCGGCAGTTAAAGGCAACAGCGCTACATCGGGAGTCGTAATGAAAATTTCCTTCACGGGTTGGGCTTTGACGGAAATCAGCATACATCCGGCGATTATTCCTATACTTATTCTTTTCATACGTAAATGAGTTATAAGTTATGAATTATGAGTTCTTCGGTATTGCAGACTTGTTCGGCAACAACCTTATTTTCTTTCTCTTGGGTGTAGATAATACCTGAATATTTCATACTCGATTTTAATTCTTAATTCTTAATTCCTTTGTGTATTCTATTTCGTGCAAAAACAAGGCGTGAGCGGGCGCCGAAGTTCCGGCATTCCCCCGGTCTTTACTTTCGATAACTTTCCGAAAACCGGCTACGGACAATTTTCCGCGTCCCACTTCCAGCAGAGTACCGACAATAGCCCGCACCATGTTTCGCAAAAAACGGTTGGCTTCGATTGTGAATACCCAATATTCGTTTTCTTTTTTCCATTCCGCTTTTGTGACCCGGCAGTTATTTGTTTTCACATCAGTATGCAATTTACTGAAACTCGTGAAATCGGTATATTCCGGTAAAAGAGCGGCCGCCAGATTCATCCGGTCGAAGTCGAGCGGATGAGTTGTCAGATAAGCTGTTTCGTAATAAAACGGGTTTTTCTCTTGTGTCAGATAGTATTTGTATGTCCTCGAAACAGCATCGAACCGGGCATGTGCTTCCTGTGGAACCGGAACGATCGAATATATGGCTATGTCGGGCGGTAATATCCGGTTGAGTTTGCCTGTTAATGTTTCCGGATTCAAGTCGCCGTCGCCGTAGTCGAAATGAGCGACCATTTTCCGGGCATGAACGCCGGTATCTGTCCTTCCGGCTCCTGTGACGGATATTGGCGAACGCAACAACAGACTCAAAGATTGTTCTATTTTTTCCTGTACAGTCATTCCGTTGGGTTGGATTTGCCAGCCGCAATAGTTTTTCCCATTGTAAGCAAGAAGAATAAAATACCGTTTCATGACGCAAAAGTAATACTTTTTCTCAAATCTTATAAGAATCAACACCAAAAATCAGGAATTCAATTACAAGTCGCACCCGATACGCCCAGTCGTGTTCGGAAGATTGTAACCCATTGTTACTATAAAAAATATAGCGGCTGCCTCCAAATGAATTTCGAGACAGCCGCTGGTTATTTTTTAAGAAAGTAAAGTTCCTGAAACTACTGAACACACCGCAGCGAGATACCGGTGTCGCGACTTTGGCTCTCCGAGCGGACGTAGCTGCTGGTAACGGTCACGGCGTGGGCGATGCTTATAGCATCACCCACAGTGGACGACCAACAGTAGCCGTACGAACCCATATTGCTCATGGAGCTACCGATAATGCGGCCGCCAAGCAACCAACCGTGATTAGTAGGAAGACTACTAAAAAGAACAACAATAGAACCACCAATATATGTCGTAAACTCAGCGTGTGTCGGAACACGCCATGCGCCGGGACACAAAATATCTTCATACTGCTTAACCATACACCACGAAAACCATGAACCATAAGTATCAGTGTTAGTAGGATGATCGCGATAATCTGCTTTATAGGAATCGGTAGAGGTAGAACCGCCGTCAAACTGCGTCGTCCGAGCCGGCAAACCAACTATCTTCACAGGAGGTGAAAAGGTCAAATCATTATATGTGTGTTCACTACCAGAGGCAAAGGCTACGTTGGCCGATGCTATAGCAACATTAGGTGTTGAAACACATCCGGAAACAGAACGAATAACAACTGCTTCAACAGCCAAACGACTGGTAGATACGCAACCGGTAGTAGTATTACGAGACTCGGCATAATAAGTCGTCGTAACACTCAAAGTTTTTAAAAAGGACGCGCCGGTAGCTACGTTATTACCGCCGGAGGCAGCGTCGTACCAGTCAATCTCTTGGCCGCTCGGAGGTGATGTTACAGCAAACGTAAACGTGTTGCCGCTATTTGAAACGGTACCGCCGGTAGGAATAGTAGGAAGGGCGCTAACAGTCACACCTTGAGTAGCGACACGCCGACTACCAGCGCCGCACGAACTACTAACCGCACGAACAACAATCGAATCGGCAAGATAAACTCCGGCAACTGTCCACCCAATCGTAATCGCAGAGCCATCAGGAGAAGTAGCAAGGATATCCAGGCCGTTAGGCAACGTCCAATCATAACCCGTAGCGCCAGTTACAGGAGTTACACTGGCTTCAACCGTAGCGCCGACGCCGCATATCGTAGTATCTGAAAAAGTTATCGGCCCGGGAGCAGGAGGCGCGCAGGGCTTTATCCAGTCGTACCCGTCCCAAACATGAATGCCGATACCGGTCGTCGCATCCGTATTGTAAACAATCATCCCGACAAGTTCCTGATTAGTGTCTTGCTCGGTGGAAATATTCACAAACGTATTGGCGGGAATAACGCTCAAATCCGGAAGTGCCACGTTGGAGAGCAGCAGGCCACCGGTAGCGCCCCGATTCAAATCCAAAATCGCGCCGGCTGTAGGCGCAGTCAATGCGCCGATAGTAACTTGGGCGCGCAGGTTGGCGCTAAAAACAAGCGCAAATGATAATACTACTAAAATTTTTTTTGTCATTGTAATTGTTGTTTTATAATTTATAATACTTATTTCTTATTTCTTAATTCTTAATTCCCTTCTATTCCTGTCATTGCGGGCTTGACCCGCAATCCCCTGATAATCAGCAGCACGTTGTTCAGGGGATCCCGCGTCAAGCGCGGGATGACAACGGCGCATGAGATGGCAGAGGCGCATTGCGGTACGTTTTTCAGGGGATTGCGGGTCAAGCCCGCAATGACAGGGTTGAGAAAAGGGGGCAAGCCCGCAATGACAGAAATAAAATCCGTGATTATTTGCCCAATCCGTCTCATCTGCGTATTGGTAAAAGGAAACGTAATTTTTGGGCTAATCTCTTGGCTAATCCCGTATTTCTTTGTTCCTTTGCGCTTTTTACAAAGAGGGCGGGCGGGTGGTTGTGTGTGTGTGTGTGTGTGTGTGTGTGTGTGTGTGTGTACGCATAATTCCGTTAACTTCCAAACTTTGGAAGTTAAGAATATACAATAAATTGTTATTTAACGGAATTGCCATATTTTTATTTTTTTTATTGACGTTTTACAAAAACCGCTGCAAATGTAATTTGTTTAATCGGATTATGCAAATATTTTTGAAAAAAAAGCGAATGAGGCAGAAAACGGGCAGCAAAAGCGCAAAAAAGTTTTGCGGCAATTGCCCGTAGGGCAATCATATCAATAGAAAAACGGCGGCCTTGCTTGTTCCCGCTTCCCCCGTAGGGGATGAATAAAAAGCGCCGAAATGGAAGCCCTAATGTTAATTTTTTATCTTCACATTGAATAAGGAAACAATTCATTATGTTTTTCGTAAAAAAATACTACCTTTGCCCCCTCAATCGAATGGGAATTGGTTTTTATGGCAAAGATAGAGCGAATTACTCCGGACTACATTTTCGAATCAAGTTGGGAAGTATGTAATAAAATAGGCGGAATTTATACAGTGTTATCTACTCGGGCAAGAACATTGCAACATCTTTTTAAAGATAAAGTCGTTTTTATCGGTCCCGATTTGGGATGTGAAATCTCCAAACCTTATTTTATTGAAGACCAAACGTTTTTAAAAGAATGGAAAAAACAAATCCTTGAAAAAGATAAAATTAACGTGCGTACAGGCCGTTGGAACATTCCCGGAAAACCGCCGGTCATATTAATTGATTTTCGTTTTTGTTACGAAATCAAAGACCGGATTTATTACCGGATGTGGGAACGATTCGGAATAGATTCGATGACAGCCTACGGCGATTACGACGAGTCCTGCATGTTTGCTTATGCCGCCGGGCGGATCATCGAAAGTCTTTACTTCTATTTGAATTTAGAAAATAAAAAAGTAATCGCTCACTTCAACGAATGGATGTTGAGCATGGCTGCCTTGTACTTGAAAGACCGTTTGCCGACGGCGATAGCAACGGTTTTTACCACCCATGCTACTTCTATCGGCCGTTCGATTTGTGGAAATGATATGCCGTTATACGAAAAATTCCATACCTACGATGGCGATCAGATGGCTAAGAAATTAAATATCGAAGCGAAACATGCGCTGGAAAAACAGGCTTCCCGGCAAGCGGACTGTTTTACTACGGTGAGCGAATTAACGGCAAAAGAATGTGCCCAATTATTGCAAAAAACGCCGGATGTAGTAACTCCCAATGGATTTGAATTTGATTTTGTACCGAAAGGAAAAGAGTTTGAGTACAAAAGGAAAATCGCCCGCGAGACATTAATTAAGGTAGCCGGGCAGTTAACAGGCAATGTTATCCGTGACGATGCTTGTTTGTTGGCAATCAGCGGCCGTTACGAATACAAAAATAAAGGAATAGACGTCTTTATCGAAGCCATGAACCGGGTTCGCCGGTCGTGTCCTGCGAAGCAGATAATCGCTTTCATCTTAGTTCCTGCTTGGATAAACGGAGCGCGTATCGACTTGCAAAATCGTTTGCGGATGAATGAAATGCACGAATTTGCTTTGCCTAATCCGTATTATACGCATCAATTGTATTTCCCGGAACAAGACCGGGTTTGCGGTTATTTGAATTACCTGAATTTTTTTAATCAGAAAGAATTTGGTACGCAAATTATTTTTGTCCCGTCGTACCTGTACGGCAACGATGGTATCTTCAATTTGCCGTACTATGATTTGCTGATTGGATTCGATTTAACGGTATTTCCTTCTTACTATGAGCCATGGGGATATACTCCATTGGAAAGCATTGCTTTTGCCATTCCAACCATTACTACCAATTTGGCCGGTTTCGGATTGTGGGCAAAAGAAGAAGGCGCTGTTGACGGCAATTTCAATACCGGCGTTGAAGTCATCAACCGGACGGACAATAATTATTTTGAAGTCGCTGAAAAAATTAAGGAAAGCATCTTGAAATATGCTTTGGATTTTACGCCGGAACAGGTTCGGCAAACAAGAGCTGCCGCTCAAAAACTCTCAAAAAAAGCATCATGGACGTATTTTATCACATATTACTTAGATGCTTATGATTTTGCTTTAAGGAAGAAAATATAAATAATACAAAAATGAAAATTAAAGCCTATTATGCAAATGAACCCTTCTGGAGGGAAGTCAATGTACATTCTAAATTGCCGCAGGAATTGAAAATCCTGAATGAAATTGCTCATAATATCTGGTGGATTTGGAATTATGACGCTATCGAATTGTTTCAAAGTATTGATAAAGACCTTTGGAAGAAAACGGAAGGAAATCCGGTTTTATTATTGCAAAGCCTTTCGTACAGTCAATTGGAAGCTATCACCCGGGACGAATCATTGATGGCGAAAATTAATCAGGTATATGCCCGTTTCAAATCCTACATGACGGAACCGAAAAGAACCGATATTCCGTCGATTGCTTATTTCAGCATGGAATACGGTTTGGCTAATATCCTGAAAATTTATTCAGGCGGTCTGGGAGTATTGGCCGGCGATTATATCAAGGAAGCAAGTGATATTAATGTCGATTTGACGGCTATCGGATTCCTGTATCGTTATGGCTATTTTACTCAATCATTATCAATGGATGGTCAGCAAATAGCCAACTACGAATCGCAACATTTCGACCAATTGCCCATAGAACAGGTACAGGATGAAAAAACCGGCCAACCTCTGCTACTGGAAGTTCCTTATAATAATTTTATGGTTTATGCAAACGTTTGGTGCGTAAACGTAGGGCGAATCAAACTGTATTTGTTGGATACGGATTTGGATATCAACAGCGAATGGGATCGCTACATAACGCATCAACTGTATGGAGGCGACAACGAAAACCGCCTCAAACAGGAATATTTATTGGGAATTGGCGGTATAATTCTTTTGAACAAGCTGGGAATCAAAAAAGAGATTTACCATTGTAATGAAGGTCATGCCGCTTTAATCAATGTGCAGCGTTTGCTCAACTATATCCAAAACGACGGTCTCAATTTTAATGAAGCCTTGGAAATTGTAAAAGCTTCTGCGTTATATACATGCCACACTCCGGTGCCTGCCGGCCACGACTATTTTGACGAACCGGTATTCAGTAAATACATGAGTCATTTCCCTGAAAAACTGGGTATTTCGTGGCAAGAACTAATGGATATGGGACGCGCCGAACCGGGAAGCAATGAAAAGTTTTCTATGAGTGTTTTTGCCCTGAATACGTGTCAGGAAGCCAATGGAGTCAGTTTCTTACACGGTGAAGTATCAAAACGGATGTTTGCACCGGTATGGAAAGGTTATTTTGCTTCGGAACTCCATGTCGGGTACGTCACCAACGGCGTTCACATGCCTACTTGGGCTGCCTCGGAATGGCGAAAATTTTATGAAAAAAACTTTGAAAAAAACTTTTACAACGATCAGTCCAATCCTGCTATTTGGGAAAAAATTTATCAATTAGAAGATGAAGAAATATGGAATATCCGTATGACATTGAAAAAACGCTTGGTGAAATATATTCGCGAATCGTTCAAAGACAATTGGTTAAAAAATCAAGGCGACCCGTCTAAAGTCGTTTCCATTCTGGAAAAAATCAATCCGAATGCTTTATTGATTGGTTTCGGACGCCGTTTCGCTACCTACAAACGCGCTCATTTGCTGTTTACCGATTTGGAACGGTTGGCTAAAATTGTTAATAATCCGAATTATCCGGTACAATTTATCTTTACAGGGAAAGCTCACCCGGCCGATGGCGGAGGTCAGGGATTGATCCGGCACATTGTGGAAATATCGCGCCGTCCCGAATTTTTAGGCAAGATTATTTTCCTCGAAAATTACGACATGCGTTTAGCAAAACGCTTGATTTCGGGAGTGGACATCTGGCTGAACACGCCGACACGTCCATTGGAAGCATCAGGAACATCGGGTGAGAAAGCCGAAATGAACGGCGTATTGAACTTTTCCGTATTGGACGGCTGGTGGTATGAAGGCTATCGCGAAGGTGCAGGATGGGCATTGACGGAAAAACGGACGTATGATAATCAGCAATTCCAAGACCAGTTGGATGCAGCTACAATTTATACCATGCTGGAAAACGAAATTATTCCGTTATATTATTCGAAAAACGAGATGAACTACTCGCCGGAATGGATCCAATATATCAAAAATTCGATTGCAACGATTGCGCCGCACTATACGACCAAACGGATGTTTGACGATTATATCAATCATTTTTACAACAAGTTGGCCAACCGTTCGAAAATATTAAAAGCGAATCATTTTGCCAAGGCTAAAGAATTGGCGGCATGGAAAGAGGATGTTGCTTCCCAATGGGATGAAATAGAAGTAATATCAATTGATTATGAAGATTTTACATCCAAAAGGATTGAAATTGGTAATGAATTGAGAGCTTCTTTGGTTCTGGATAAAAAAAATATTAAAGGCGATTTGGGCGCCGAACTGGTACGGATGCACATTTCTCCGGCGACGAATCAGGAGGAAATTAAAGTGTATCCGATGCACTTGGACAAAACGGAAGAAAGTAAATTGTATTTCTCTCTGGCATTAAAATCATCGGAAGCCGGTTTATTCAAATTGGGCGTGCGGGTTTATCCCGATAATAAGGATATGCCACACCGGATGGATTTCGCCTATGTTAAATGGATAAACCTTTAAAATTTGATTTGAGTGGACAACCGGGACAATCATCACAAGGATTGTTCCGGTTCTTTTTTTTACGGCAAAAATGCAAGCAGATTTTCCTGAAAAGGTAAATCGCAAGCGCTATTCCTATGAGATATACAATGATTTCCTGATACATGAGGCAAAAGTAAAAAAAAGTATGAAACAACCTTACGCCTTTGCCGAAATATTTTTCGCAAATAACCCTTTTTTATGTAATTGATTATTTTATCCGGTTGCCTGTAATCTGAAAATTAAATGCTAACTTTGCAGGAAATTATTATTTATAAACTTTTTATTCGTAAACGATTATGAAATATTTTAATATAGCAGGGCCTTGTAACA
>JAISNS010000274.1 GCA_031276105.1 Dysgonamonadaceae bacterium | reverse complement strand
CGGGCTTCCCTGATTTGAGCCGCCGAAGGAGTTGTACCGCCTTCGGAAAGATTGGCGCAAAATTCAATCCGTTGAGCGCCTGCCGATTGTGCAACTAAAGCGTTTGAAACGGAATCAACACAGACTTCAAGTAATCGTTTTTTTTCGTTTTTCATTTTGCAAAAATAATGAAAAAAACATACGGCCTCCTTTTTTTTTCGGTTTTTTGAAAAAAAATTGATTATTTATTTGTTTTATAAAAAAATACATTTACCTTTGCAATATCATTTTAATATCATCAAAACATTTAAATAATATTGTAATGATATTGAAGCGATATTGATTTAATATTATTCATTTTTGAATAATGTAAAGCGGGAGAATAATGATTGTAATAAATTGAATTTTCGGATGTTACATAATTAAAAAATAATTTAGTGGCAAAAGAAATAGAAAAAGAGATCAAAAACAAAAGTTTTGTCTTACGTATTGATAATGATATGATGAGCGCTATTGAAAAATGGGCTTGCGATGAATTTCGAAGCGTCAATGGGCAAATATTGTATTTATTAAATCAGGCATTACAAAAATATGACCGCATACCCAAAAGGAAACAATAAGAAGTTTAATTGATAAAGTTTGATTATTATGAAAAAGGAAGAAAAGCTTATCATGAAGAGGACTACGGTACGCAGAAGAGATTGGTATAATACCTTATCCGAAGCGGAAATGACTTCTATTGAAAATGGGGTGATACAAATGAACGAAGGAAGACTTCTTTCCTATTTGGAAATGAAGGAACGTTACGAAAAATGGTTTGAACATTGAAGTTTACTAAATTTTTGCAACGGACTACCGGTTAAAAGTATTTACTCCATTCGATTCCTCCGGTTAAAAACGGAAGAATTGTTCTGCAGAAAGGTGTGATAGCGAAAAGCTATCTCACCTTTTGCATTTTTACAGAGCTTTGCTTTTTATCTCTTCCGTTAAGGAAAAAAGGAAAAAATACCTTACAATTCGCTTACTTTTTTCGATTATTCCTGCTTTATTTATTCACTCATTATCAATAAAATAAAACAATAGATAGACAAAATATATTTACTTTTAATTTCTTTGAAAATAAGGTTACTTTATAAATCAATATATTTGCAGCGGATATTGATTGCGGAAGAATATTGATGTTTCGCATAAAAACTTTAAATAAATACATGAACGACAAACAAACATATCAACCGGTTTTTAAATCGCTTTTTTCTAAAAGAAAAGTGCATTTTTTAACTTGTAATAGTTGCTATTTCACAATATTTTTTACACACACACACACACACACACACACACACACACACACACACACACACACACACACACACACAATCACGCGCGAAAGTTAATAAAAAAAATTTATTTATACAACTATTCCTTACTCCTGATTGGAGTAGGGCTAAGGATATTTTAAAGAACAGAAACACAAAATATTAGTTATTATTTATTAAATCTTTTTTTATATGGAAAACAAGAAAAAATGGAAAAACTCAGCGACCGGAATTTTTAAAAATTACCGGTTTCTAAATGCAAAATCTTTTTTATTCTTACTGTTTCTTTTCCTGTTTTGTTCGGCAACTTATGCCCAAAAAACAGTGAAAGGACAAGTGACGGACGAAACAGGCGAACCGGTTATCGGCGCTTCTATCGCAGAAAAAGGAACTACGCGAGGAACCGTTACCGATTTTGACGGAAACTTTCAATTAACCGTAGCGGAAAATGCCGTATTGGTCATTTCCTACATTGGGTATGCAACTCAGGAAGTACCGGTAACGGACGCTTCTACGCTTCGTATTATATTGAAAGAAGATGCACAATTGTTGGATGAATTGGTCGTAATCGGTTATGGTAGTATGAAAAAAGGAGACCTTACCGGTTCGGTAGAATTACTGACGGTAAAGGACATGAATAAAGGTCCCATCGTAACGGCCGATAATCTGATTACCGGGCGTATGCCGGGCGTTCAGGTTATTCCCAATGGTAATCCGGGAACCGGATCGCAAATTCGTATTCGTGGCGGCGCTTCGCTGGACGCAAGCAATGACCCGTTAATTGTTGTCGATGGTCTTCCTTTGGAAAATGGTTCCATATCACAAATTAACCCGAACGATATTGAAACGTTTTCAGTTTTGAAAGATGCTTCGGCTACTGCAATTTACGGTTCGCGCGCTTCTAACGGCGTCATTTTAATTACAACCAAAAAAGGCGGCGAAGGCAAATGGAAATTTAATCTTGATGCACAGGGAACTGTCATGACATTGCCATGGACAGTAAAATCGCTCAGCCAACCTGAATTTATTGAAGCCGTTACCAATTTCCAAGAATCATCGGCCGGGATGCTGGGTTACAACGGAACAATGTATAACACCGACTGGCAAAAAGAAATTTTCCAAACGGCTGTTGGAACGGCAAACAATCTTTCTGCAACGGGTAAAATCGGCTCGTTTTTACCGGCGCGTGTTAGCGTGGGTTACAACAATACTCCTGGGTTGCTGATTACTTCGGGCTATCAGCGCGCCAATGCGAATATAGCTTTAACTCCTTCCTTCTTTAACAATACGTTGAAAATAGAATTTAATGCAAACGGTTCGTACGAAAAATACAACAAAGCCGACGAAGGAGCTATCGGCGGTGCTATTTTCTTCGACCCGACTAAACCGGTTTATGTAAACGGTAGTCGCGATGAGAATGCAAAATATCTGGGCTATTACGAATGGGGCGCTGACTATGGTAATAACAATAATTATCCGTACAACAATCTTTCGGGACGCAATCCGGTCTCTTTGCTAAAGGAAGTTGATCATACTTCCGACGTATGGAAACTTTGGGGTAATGTACAACTTGACTACGCTTTTCCCTTCGTGAAAGGTTTGAATGCAGTGGTGAATTTAGGATTGCAAACGGAAAAGTGGTTTGAAGATTATTACGCCAATAAAACAGCCAATACAATGTTTACAGACGCAAGTAAAGTTTCCAAACCGGTGGGAAGCGAATGGCATAACAAAGGCAATTCTACCAACCGGTTGTTGGATGCGTACTTGAAATATAACAATACGTTCGCTTTTATCAAGATGGATTTGATGGGCGGTTATTCTTACCAAAAAATGAATGTCGGTACGGAATACAATAGTCGCGACGTTCTCAAACATGCACTTGATAATACTATTGAATTGCCGTTAAACAAAATTTATACGCCGAAAGTATTGATTTCGTTTTTTGGTCGCGCCAACTTGTCACTCGCAGACAAATATTTGCTTACTTTGACGGTAAGAAACGACCATTCATCCATGTTTTCAGAAAAAAACAGGTCGGGTATTTTCCCCGCTGCAAGTTTTGCATGGCGTGCGGTTGAAGAAAAATTTATGCAAAATCAGAATATTTTCTCCAACTTAAAGTTGCGCTTGGGTTGGGGTATTACCGGACAACAAAATCTTTACGGCGATGAGAGAATAAATATCAACCGCTACCTGCCGCTGTACGCATTCGGAACAAACACTTATTCTCAATACCCGATAGGAAATGTCAATGCTTATCCTGTTTATCCTCAGGCATATAATCCTAATTTGAAATGGGAAGAAACCACCACCTACAATGCCGGTTTAGATTTCGGGTTTGTAAACAATCGCGTTTATGGTTCGATTGATGTATATTATAAAGAATCGACCGATTTATTGGCAAACGTAATGCTGCCTGCAGGTGTAAATTTTGCCAACCAAATGTATATGAACAGCGGTGCATTTTCCACCAAAGGGGTGGAACTCGGTTTGGGTTGGGATGTAATCCGCAACGAACAAAAAGGCGCATTTAACTGGTCGCTGGCTTATAATATTTCTTTGAATAAGTTGGAGATCATTGATTACTCGAAAGATTCGAGCAACGAAAGAATTTATGTTGCAGGCGGTGGAGGCGGTATTCCTATTGCCATGTTCGAGCTTGGTCGTGCTCCCTATACCTACAATGTGTATAAGCAAGTGTATGATGCACAAGGGAATGCTATCGAAGGCGTATTTGAAGATCTGAATAAAAACGGCAGACTCGACGATGGCGACAAATACTTGTTCCATAGCCCAAATCCCGTTGCTACAATGGGGTTGGCGTCAAACTTTTCTTATGAAAATTTTGATTTTTCAATGGCGTGGCGGGCAAGTATAGGCAACTATATTTACAATGCTATCGGCTCCATGAACTCCTACCGGCTACAACTCGATCCGTCGGGCAGTTATTTGCACAACATAATATCGGATAAATATCAGTCGCCTGATGATACAAAACGTGTTTCGGACGAATGGATTGAAAACGGCTCATTCCTGAAATGGGACAATGCGACGCTGGGTTATAACTTCAATCAGATTATAAAAGGAATCGATATGCGCGCTTATTTCTCCGTTCAAAACATTCTGACCATAACAAAGGCAAATGTAAAGGATCCCGAAGTAGCCGTTGGAGGAGATAATGCGGGCGTTGTACAAAATTTGTATCCGCGTCCGCGTACATTCTTATTGGGTCTGAATTTTAATTTTTAATTTTATAAATAGTACAAAATGAAAAATATATTTAAAATCACAAAATACTTGGTGTTTGCGGTAGTTACTACATTTACACTAAATTCGTGTATGGACGATTTGAATGTGATTCCTGAAGATACGTCCATTATTACCGACGAAATTTTTAAGGACAACCCGGGTGCATACAAACAGAATTTGGGTAAATTATATGCCGGTTTGGCTGTAAGCGGGCCCACGGACGCCGGTTCTTCCGATATTCAAGGGTTGGATGCCGGTTACGGACAATACATGCGCGCTTATTGGGTGATGCAGGAAGTGTCAACAGACGAAGCTATCCTTCACTGGGGCGACGCCGGTATTCCCGAATTAGGAACATCTACTTGGACGGTTTCCAATCAGTTTATCCGTGCCATGTATCTTCGTATTGCTTATCAGGCGCGTGTAACAAGCGAATACCTGAATATGACAACTGATTCGAAACTGAACGATAGAGGACAGAGCAATCTTATTCCCGAAGTAAAAGTGTATAGAGCGGAGACGCGTTTTCTGCGGGCTTTATCGTATTTCAATGCGATAGACCTGTTTGGAAAAGTGGGCTTTATTGATGAAAATACCGTTCTTGGAACGTTGCCCGTTGAGAAAAACCGGAAAGAACTTTTCGATTACGTAGAAAGCGAGCTACTCGCCATTATTCCCGACTTGAAAGACCCGCGCACCAACGAGTACGGACGTGTAGATAAAGCGGCAGCATGGATGTTGTTGGCGAAACTCTACTTAAACGCCGAAGTTTGGGCAGGTACTAACCGTTATGCCGATTGTATCAAAATGTGCGAAAACATTATCGGTGCAGGCTATACCATCGGAACGAATTACAACTATCTTTTTCTGGCAGACAACGACAAGAACAGCAGTTCCAACGAATTTATCTATACCATTCCGCAAGACGGATTGCATTTGCAGGCTTACGGCTGCATGACGTTTGTTATTCAAGCAGAAACATTAAGCGACTATGTCGGAATCAGTTTGTCCACGGGTGTCGGCGGCTGGAATGGCACAACAACACGTCCGGAACTTTACAACAAGTTTACAGAAGACGATAAACGCGCCCTGTTTTTAAGCGAAGGAGTCGATAAAGACGGAAATAAAGTGGAACATTCGCTCGACATTACTCTACTCAATTCCGATACAAAATTCGGTTATGGAGTAACTAAATTCCGCAATGTAGCCTCCGATGGCACGAAAGGAAGTAGCATCGACTTTGTTGATACGGACTATCCTTTATTCCGCTTGGGAGATGTTTACCTCATGTATGCCGAAGCAGCCATTCGCGGCGGTGTTGATAAAACAACTGCGTTGAATTATGTGAAAGAGTTACGCACTCGTGCAGGAATTACCTCGAATTTATCATTGACCGACTTGACGCTTGACTTTATTTTGGACGAACGCGCACGTGAATTGTATTGGGAAGGCTGGCGGCGTCAGGATTTGATTCGCTTCGGTAAGTTCACCGGCGAATCGTACAAATGGCAATGGAAAGGAAATGTACACGATGGCACGGCAATTTCCGATTTCAGAAACCTCTATCCGCTGCCCGAAGACCAAATTAACATGAACAGTAATTTATCTCAAAATCCGGGTTATGAATCATCAACTAAAAAATAATTTTTATATGAAAAAGATATTAAACAGTATATTATCAATGGCCTGTTTGTCGGTATTGTTCTTTTCCTGCGAAACGGAACGCGACAACCCCGTACTGACTTCAACGGTAAGCAAACCGGTGATTACTTCGACCGTTCCGAATTCTTTGGAAATAACGGCAAGCAATTTGGAGGAAATTTTTACGACGATAGAATTTACGCCGGCGGTGTATTCGATAAATATTCCCGCTACAAACGTAATACAAATATCGTTAAGCAATAATTTTTCCGAAAAAACTGTTTCTGTCGGCGCTGCCACAGCGGAAAAAAGCATTGAATTAAAAACCAAGTCTATAAATTCTGCCGTTTTCGAACTCGGAGCAGAAGCGTTCATTCCTGTAACTGTGTATTTACGTGTAAAAACGGCCGTAAGCGCTACAACAGGTTCTCCTGCAACTGAACTGCAAATATCGTATTCCGATCCGCTGGAATTGACGATTACTCCATACGAACTTCAACCCGCTTGGGTATATGCCGTTGGAGAATTTCAAGGTTGGGGGCGAACAGGCAATTATGGAGTCGTTTCTATAACTGACAACGGAATTTATGTAACCTACATCAACTTCCCAAAAGCAGAGTCTACATTCCTTATATTACCGGATAATTCAGACAGTTGGGATCACAAATGGGGTAGCGATGACGGCGCCACTTTGATACAAGACGGCGGCGCAGACATCAAATCTCCGGGAGCCGGCTGGTATAGAGTTACGGTTGATTTGAATGCGCTTAGCATAAAATTCGATAAATTCGGTAATCTCGGTGTGGTAGGTACGATTAATAATTGGGGTACGCCTGATGTTCCCATGACTTATAAGCCTGAAAATCATCGTTTCGAAGCCACTATCACTTGTGCAAGTGATGCCGAAATCAAATTCCGCTTAAATGAAGACTGGGGAACCAATTGGGGTGACAATGGCAAGAATATAAAAATTGCCGAAGCCGGAACCTATTTGGTTGCGCTGGATTTGACCGATTTGAACAAGGTTTTTTACACAATAACCAAACAATAAATTGGGTTGGTAAACGGTAAAC
>JAISNS010000158.1 GCA_031276105.1 Dysgonamonadaceae bacterium | reverse complement strand
CCGTTTGGTACGATCTTAGCATTTATTTCCGTAAAATAAAGTATTATGGATAAAATGAAAAAGACAATCGTACTGTTACTCATTCTGCTTCCGCAGGCGGGATTCTCTCAGGAGAAGGTTTGGACACTGGAAGAGTGTATGCAATACGCTGTCCGCCACAATCCGTCGCGAAACGGCAGGGAAGCGCAAAAC
Source organism: Dysgonamonadaceae bacterium (assembly GCA_031276105.1). GTDB lineage: Bacteria > Bacteroidota > Bacteroidia > Bacteroidales > Azobacteroidaceae > Azobacteroides. The sequence goes on along the minus strand of JAISNS010000158.1, from coordinate 6,212 downwards.
GAAATTTACCGCCTCAATCAACGGGAAGCAATCGGCGGGTTTTTGCCTTCCCTGAATGTTTCGACCGGCGCATACCTGAATTTCGGACGAGGACTGGACCCGGAAACCAATACGTATATCACAAACAGCACTTTCAGTAATTCGTATGAAATCTATTCGTCCGTGACGCTGTTCGACGGACTGTCGCAGTTCTACCGGGTAAAGTTGGCGCAAATCAACCGCCTGCGGGGAAAGGAAGAACTGCGGGATACGGAAGAACGAATCGAACTGGAAACTATGGAACTGTTCTTCAATGTTTTGTATTACAAGGGAAGCGTGGAACTGGCTCAACAACAGTGGGACGAAAGCGTCCGCCAACTGAACCGCACCCGCCGCATGGAAGAGTTGGGATTGAAATCTGTTCCCGACGTAACCGAGTTTCAGGCGAAGGAAGCGGAAGACCGTTTTATCTTGACAAAGCAAAGCAACCTGTTGAAACTCGAAGTAATCCGACTGAAAGAGAAGATGAATTTTCCGGTAAACGAAAACTTAGCGGTTGCGGGTTACGAAGAGATGTTTCTCCCTACAAAAGAAGTCGAAAGCGCGGAAGAGATATATCAACAGGCGCAGTTGTCGTTGCCGAAAGCGTTGATCGCCGCGAAATCTTTATCGGCAAGCGAAATGGAATACAGGATAGTCCGCGGACGTCTGTTTCCTACTTTGTCGTTGAGCGCCGGGGTTTCTACGGGGTTTTCCCGCACGATGAATACCGGCGGAACCTACATGTCGTTTGAAGAACAGTTGAAAAACCGGCGCGGCAGTTCCATCGCGTTATCCCTGTCGATTCCCGTTTTCAACGGCTTTTCCCGCTCGTCGGAAGTGAAAAGAAGCCGGCAACGCCTGATTATTGCCCGAAATGAACACGAGGAAACTCTCCGGCGAATATACGGCGAAATAGAACAGACCGTCGCCGACGTCAACGGTTTGGCCGACGAGTGTGAACATGCCTTGAAAAGAACACAGGCCATGCAAAGCGCTCATCAGGTGAATCTCCGAAAATACGAGGAAGGCCTGATCGACGCTCTCGAAGTGAGCGCAAGCGCCAATCGCCTGCTGAACGCCCGCATAGAGGAACTTTATACGAATCTGAAATATCAGTTGAAACGGAAATTACTTAAATATTATAAAGGAGTGACAAGTGACGAGTGACAAGTGACGAGTTCGCGCCCTTGTCACTCGTCACTTGTCACTCGTCACTAATAATTATCATCATGGACATACAATTAGAAAAGAAAAAAGGTTTACAGAAGAAACACCTGCCGTATCTGATTGGCGGGAGTGTAGTAGCGGTTGCGTTTATCTGGCTGATTTTCGGCGACCACCGTTCCAAATTCAATGTCGAACGGAACAAAGTAATCGTGCAAAGCGTAGAGAAAGGCGAATTTAATGATTACATCCGCATCAACGGGCAGGTGCAACCGATTAATACTGTGCAGTTGAGCGCCGTCGAAGGCGGGATGGTAGCGGAAAAAGTCGTCGAAGAAGGTTCGATGGTCGTCCGGGGCGAAGTGATTATCCGCCTGACAAACCCGATGCTGAGCTTGAATATCTTGGACAGCGAAGCGCAATTAGCCGAAAAACAGAACTTCCTGCGCAACACGCAGGTAACGATGGAACAGGAACGCCTCAATCTCCGTAAGGAAAAACTTCAACTCGATCTGGACATCGAACGCAAAAAGCGGAGGTATGAACAGTATCAAAGTCTCTACGACGAAAAACTGACTTCCAAAGAGGAGTATTTGCAGGCGAAGGAAGATTACGAGTTTGCCGTCAAAGGCCGGGAACTGGTGCTGGAACGCCAAAAACAGGATTCTATTTTCCGAGGAATACAGGTCGAACAGATGGAGGAAAGTTTGAACAACATCCGCAAAAACTTGGTATTAGTCCGTCAGCGGATTGATAATCTCGACGTTAAATCGCCGGTGGATGGTCAGTTGGGCTTGTTGGACGTCGAGATAGGCCAGTCGGTAGGCAGCGGGGCGCGTATCGGTCAAATCAGCGTACTGTCTGACTACAAGATTGAAGCCCTGATTGACGAGCATTACATCGACCGGGTGAAGAACGGCCTGTCGGCCACCTTCGAGCGGCAGGATAAAACGTATCAACTGACTGTCCGAAAAGTATATCCCGAAGTGCGCGACAAGCAGTTCAAAACCGATTTTGTGTTTGAAGGCGAACGTCCCGACAATATCCGCACGGGACAAACGTATTACATCAACCTGCAATTGGGTCAACCGCTGGAAGCGGTTTTGGTTCCCCGCGGCGCTTTCTACCAAACCACCGGCGGCCAGTGGATATTTGTCGTAACGGCGGACGGGAAAAAAGCCGTTCGCCGCCCTATCCGGATCGGCCGGCAAAACCCGCTCTATTACGAAGTCCTGAGCGGTTTGGAACCGGGCGAACAGGTCGTTACCTCCGGCTACGACAGCTACGGCGAAGTGGAAGAATTGATTTTTAAGTGAAAATAAAGTTGCTACCAATAAGGCAGCATGATTGGGAACAATAAGGCGACCTTATTGGGAACAATAAGGCGACCTTATTGGGAGCAATAAGGCGACATGATTAATGGTGCATTACATAATAATAAAAAAACAACCTCATGATTAAAAATTTCCTTTTTGTTTTGAAGCGTTTCAAAACGTCGAGTATTTTGAATATTACCGGCCTCGCGGTGGCCTTTGCCGTATTTATCCTGATAATGATGCAGGTGGATTACGATTACAATTTCGATAAATCTCATCCGGGTTGCGACCGGATTTACCGCGTCGATGCCGCATGGGATGGAACTAAACAGGCGATTCTTTCGCGTCCGCTGGCCGAAGCCTTGTTTCAGTCCTCTCCGCACATTATTGCCGGAACGCTGACTTCGCCCGGCACATGGAAAGCGGCTGTCCGTATTGAAAAAGACGGGAATCAATCTTTATTTACCGAAAATGCGATGAAGGTTTCGCCCGGTTTTACCGGAGTATTTACTTTCGACCTGATGGAAGGCGTTGCTACGCTGGACGATCCGGACGGCAGCCTCATCCCGCAAAGCGTGGCAAAGAAACTGTTCGGCAACGAGCCGGCTGTCGGGCACTCGTTCGATATGAATGGGAAACAAATGACTGTAAAAGGCGTTTATCGGGATTTCCCCGTCAATTCTTCGCTGATGAACTGCATTTATTTTCCGATGAACAAAGACGAGAACGCCCACTCGTTCTACAACTGGAATTATTATACCTATATCCGCCTGGATGCGGCGAACATCTCCGACAGCCTTGTCGTCCACATGGAAAAGATCGTCCGGGAATTGCTTGCGAAAGCATGGGAAAGCATTCCGGAAGGCTTCTCGCTGCAATTGACTGCCTTGCCGGAGTTGCATTTTATGACGGACGTCAAATACGATCTTTCCCCCAAGTCCAGCCGGCAAACGCTTCTCGTTCTCTTTTCCATTGCCATTGTGGTCATTGTTATTGCCGGCATCAACTTTACCAATTTCAGTATCGCGCTGACGCCGCGCCGCATCCGGAGCATCAATACACAAAAGATAGTGGGCGCCTCTGTTGCCCGTTTGCGCACGATACTGATTGCCGAAGCGGTTTTCATTGCGTTGACGGCTTATCTTATCAGTCTGGGGCTGGTTCATCTGGCTTCGCAAACGCCGGTTGCCGAATTGCTCGATTCGGGTATTCACTTGCCGGATTATCCCGTTTTGCTGGTTGTCGGCGCGCTGCTGGCCGTCGGAACGGGACTGTTGTCGGGACTGTATCCGGCTTTTTACAGTACGGCTTTCCAACCGGCGCTGGCCATCAAAGGCTCGTTCGGCCTGTCGTCCCGGGGCCGGAACATGCGAAACGTTTTAATCGGCGTTCAATTTGTCGCTTCCCTCGCGCTGATTATTTCTTCCCTTTTCATGTATCTTCAGAACAATTACCTGAAAAACATTCCGTTGGGATTTCATAGAGATCAAGTCATTATTGCCGACCTGTCGCAGGAAATCAAGAAGAATTACGATGTGTTCAGCAACGAACTGAAATCGTTTGCCGGCATCGAAGCGGTTACTTACGGACAGTTTCTGTTGACGAGCCAAGACGAGTATACGGGTTGGGGACGGAAATACCAGGATAAGGATATTCAATTCTTTTGTTTGCCGGTACATCCGACGTTTCTTCAGGTAATGGGAATAACGGTTGCCGAAGGGCGCGATTTTCGGGAAGACGACCGGCAGGGACGCCGGGGGAAATACATTTTTAACGAGCAGGCGAAAAAGGAATACGATATGCAATTAAATACTGAGGATAGCGACGGCAACGAAATCATCGGTTTCATTCCCGACATTCAGTTTACGACTTTCCGCACGACGCCTACTCCGATGGCTTTTTATGTGTGGGGAACCGAGAACTGGGGCGACAACATGCAACTTGCCTACATCAAAGTAAGCGCCGGAAGCGACATGCGCGAAGCGATCAATCACGTTCGTCGGACGCTGTCGAAGCTCGACGCCGGTTGGACATTCAAGGTTGAGTTCTTCGACGAGATGATTCAGGGCGTTTATCAAAAGGAGCAGCGGCTTACATTCCTGATTACGTTGTTCAGCGCGGTAGCCATTCTGATTTCGATTATCGGCGTTTTCGGTCTGGTTGTTTTTGAAACGGCTTACCGTCGTCGGGAAATCAGCATCCGCAAGGTACACGGCTCGTCGGTTGGTGAAATACTGTCGCTCTTCAACCGGAATTACCTGATACTGTTGGGCGTCTGTTTCCTGATTGCCTGTCCCGTTACGTATTACGCCGTCAACAAATGGCTGGAGAGTTTCGCCTACAAGACGCCCCTTCACTGGTGGATATTCCTGCTCGGCGGAATAATCGTGCTGCTGATTACGTTGATAACCGTTAATGGGCAGAGTTACCGGGCGGCGACGAAGAATCCGGCGGAGGCGCTGAATAGCGAGGGGTAGGTTTTACGACTCCAATAACTCAGTGATATGTTTATAATTAAAACATTTCACATTGTTGTATTGCGGTTCGTCGGTTCCGGTATAAATAAGATAATCTTCCGTTAAAGGAAAGAGTTTTCGCATTGATTCCATATTTTTAAAATGGGAAGAAGATAAAGTTGCAGAAGATTTTATTTCTATCAAACGGAGTTTATCTGCTTTTTCCATCACGCAATCAATTTCAGCGCCTTTCGTGTCGCGCAAAAAATAAAGATTTGCGGGAAGGCCTCTATTATACCGATTTTTAATCAATTCTGTAAATATAAAATTTTCAAAAAGATTGCCGCGCAAATAAAAGTTATCCAACTGATGTTCCTGTTCAATATTCAACAGAGAGCAAACTAAACCGGTATCATAAAAATAGAGCTTCGGAGATTTTACTAATCTCCGGTTTACATTGCCGGAATACGGTTGCACAAAAAACAGAATATAACTCGCTTCCAACAGTGAGAGCCATGATTTGGCGGTATTTAGCGAAATATCGGCGTCATTGGCAAGAGCAGACAGATTCACGACATTGCCTGTTCTACCTGCGCAAAGTTTAACAAAACGGGTAAAAACATTCAAATTGCCGATATTCTTCAATTGCCTGACGTCGCGTTGAAGATAAGTTTCGATATAATAAGGAAAAAAATGGACGGGATCAATATTTTCGTTATGTAATCGGGGATATCCTCCTCTGAAAAGGCAGGCATTGATATTCATTTCGTTTGTATGGAGCGTACTCAATTCGCTCATGGAAAAAGGGAGCAGTTTCAAATTAGCGATTCGTCCCGCCAGTGTTTGCGCTATTTGTTCGTTCATCAAAAAACTTTGGGAGCCGAGCAAAATAACTTTGCCCGTGCGATTGTCGCCGTCTAAAATTCCCTGCAAGTAGGAAAACAGAGCCGGTATGTGTTGCACTTCATCCAAGATAAACCGGTCTCCGGCAGAACGTAAAAAACCGCGCGGGTCTTCTTCGGCGAATAAGCGTGTTTCGGGATCTTCAAGCGAAAAATAACGGTATCCTTCGCCCATGCTTTTCACCAGCGTTGTTTTTCCCGATTGACGCGGACCGGTGATATTTACTGCCGGATATTTCTGCAAAAGATGCAGGAATATCTTTTCTATTTCTCTGTTTATCATATAAATAATTACAATAGGTGTAAATTTGCAATCTCGCTGCAAATTTACACCTATTGTTTTAATAACGCAA
>JAISNS010000142.1 GCA_031276105.1 Dysgonamonadaceae bacterium | reverse complement strand
TAGTCTATCTCGACCCGCCGTTTTTCAGTAATCGCAACTACGAGGTGATATGGGGCGACGAAGGCGAAGTGCGCTCGTTTCAAGACCGCTGGGCGGGCGGCATTGAACAGTATATCGCGTGGCTCAAAGAGCGCGTAGAAGACATGTACCGGATTTTGAAACCCACAGGAAGTATCTTTTTGCATTGCGACTGGCACGCGGATGCTTATATCCGGGTAGAGATTTTGGATAAGATATTCGGGATGAACAATTTTCTGAATGAAATCACGTGGAAACGAACAACGACGCATAATGATAGCAAACAGGGAGCGAAACATTTTGGTCGAATACAGGATAAACTGTTTTTCTATGCCAAGAATATAAAGGAGTTTGTCTTTTATCCTCAGTTTGAGAAATATAAAAGCGACTATATTGGTCAGTCGTACAATAAAAGCGATTCGGACGGCAGACGTTTTAAGGCAACCGATTTATCCGCAGCAAAACCCGGAGGCGATACGCTGTATGAATGGAAAGGCATTTTGCCTCCCAAAGGCAGGTATTGGGCATATTCTAAAAAGAATATGGAAGAGTTTGAGGAACAAAACCTTATTTATTATTCGGAAACAGGCAAACCGTATTTGAAACAGTACTTGGACGAGATGCCCGGAAACAGCATAGATGATTTTTGGGAAAACTGCGTTTTCAGAAACAAAGCGGAACGTATCGGCTATCCTACCCAAAAACCCGAAGCCCTTTTGGAACGAATCCTGAAATGTTCGACAGATGAAGGCGACTCCGTCCTTGATCCCTTTGTTGGCGGTGGCACAACGGTTGCCGTTGCCGACAAACTAAACAGAGAATGGATCGGTATCGACCAGTCCGTTCAGGCAATCAAAGTGACGGAACTGCGATTAGACAAGCAGCGGGATTTATTCAGCGCCCTGTTCACCGTTCAGTTACACAAATACGATTACGACACGTTGCGCTACAAAAACGCTTTCGAGTTTGAGTTGTGGATTGTTCAGCAGTTTGGCGGCATAAGCAATACCAAACAGCGTAGCGACTTGGGGCTTGACGGCAAAATGCCCGACAATACGCCTATTCAAGTAAAACGTAGCGATAATATCGGACGCAATGTGATTGATAACTTTCTTTCTGCCGTAAAACGCGCAGATAAAAAACTGTACGATAAAAATATTAAAAATAAAAAACCAATCGGGTACATTATCGCCTTTTCGTTTGGCAAAGGCGCGGTAGAAGAAATTGCCCGTCTGAAAAACAAGGAAAATATCATTATCGAATTAGTGAAAGTGGAAGACATTGTTCCGATAGCGAAAAAGCCGACAGTTATTGTGGACATTAATGAATTGAGCCGCGATGCAAAAGGTATTCGCGAAATAGAGTTTGTCGCCGCCGGCACGAGCGAAGCAGGCATTGAGTTTTACAGTTGGGATTTTGCATACGATGCCGAACAAGGTTTCAAAGCCGATGTAATGCTCGACAAGGAAGGTCGGCAAACGTCGAAATTTAAAGCGGGATTGCATATCATCGCCGTAAAAGTAGTGGATAACGACGGGCTGGAAAGTATTGAGGTGATTAAATTGAAGGTGAACGGAACGGTGGAAAGAACCATTTAAAAATCATTTGAAAAATTTATAACTTACAAAATAAAAGACATAAAAAGATAGAATAGATTCTATCTTTTTATGTTTTTTATCTTATCCCTTATTTTTTACGGGATGATTGCCGATTGAATATTGCTCCAAGGGCCTTTTTCGCCGCGTGAATTTTCCCAGCGCACGGCTACGTAGAGTGTTTTTCCGGTGTCGGGGAGGTCGAACGTGAACGTGTAGGGCGACGCGGTGTCGAAAGCGCTCTTCGTGAGGTTGTCATACGACGTTGGCGGCGTTTCGAGTACGGAGTAGATGAGTTCGGCTCCGTGTACTCCGTGAGGTTTTGCCGCGCTGCTTTCTCTTTCCTGTTCGTGGGCGTGGAAATGTACCAACAGCCGGTGTCCGGGGGCTTGTTCGATACGGAAATCCGGCACATCCGTTGGAACGGGTACGGGGGGATAATGTTTGCCCTGACGGCGTCCGACGATGCCCATCGTTTCCAAATCGGCGTCCGTTACGTTAGGGTTGCCGATAAGCAGGGTACACAACTGTCGAAGCATGGGTTCATAGACTTTGCGGGTGGCGTTTTTGGCAAACGTCATGCTTTGGGTTCGTTCGGCGGGGTTGGAGTTATAGGCCGCCCACGCGGTTTCCCATGCCTTCCTTGCCGACACGAGGGTCGATGAAAACCAGGGATCGGGAATGTTCCACAACTTGATGTTGGATGCAACCTTGTCGGTGATGACCCGTTGTTCGATGTTAAACTGTGCGTCTTGTGCGCTTAGTGTTTTTGCCATTTTTTTCTTAATTTTAGAGAGTTACTACTATTTTTAACCGTACAAAAGTAAGTGTTTTTCCGATATACGGCGCTTTTTTGTGGAATTTTTTTCTGCTTTATCCGTATTTGACTGACTGTTAGCAAGATATTTTTAAGTCTTTGTCGTTCCGACTTAAGTTTTTGTCATTCCGACTTAAGTTTTTATCGTTCCGACTTAAGTCTGTGCGGCTCCGACTTAAGTCTGCGTGGCTCCGACTTAAGTCTGCGTGGCTCCAACTTAAGTCTGCGTGGCTCCGACTTAAGTCTGCGTGGCTCCGACTTAAGTCTGCGCGGCTCGGACTTAAGTCTGCATGGCTCCGACTTAAGTCTGTGCCGAAAGATAGAAGACAAAAGTGGTATGGAATGTACGAAATAATAATTACAACTCCAGCGCAAAAGAAATGCAGAGGCTTCCGATTTGAGGTTTAAATGCAAAGCCCTTTAATTGGGCTTTTGTAATTTTTAGTAAATATTTTTTTGCGGGTCGGGAAAAAGTAGTAATTTTGTGGTGTGAATATTTGGGCGTTATGGTAAATAATCGGGTTCGATTCCCGAACGTTCCACCGAGATAGAGGGGGTAGTCCGGTAATGGAGTTTTAAGCCCTCGTTCTCGACCGGTCCCGGCGGGGGGGGGGCGAAAGCACAAATACGCAGCATGAAGGGGCTATTTATTTAGCCCCTTTTGTTTTTCCCAAAGTAATTTCAAAAGACCGTTTTTATCCATGTAATAAATATCCGGCAAGTTGTTTGTTTGTCCTTTTGAAAGCCGGCCTGCCTCTCTTACTATTGCACTGTTCAATAACGCGAATTTACTTTTATCTGTGAAGTAAAATATAGCATTATCGGCTTTTCGTGCGTCTAAAATTGCGTCTCTCATCCGATGTTCGGACGCTTTTTCGATGTACTTTATATCCCACGTTTGGTTGTCAAATTTAATATCAGGGCTTTTTTTTCCGCCTTCCGGCAAAAACTCAACTTGTTTGCCGTTGTATTTTGCGAGCATTTCGCCGACAATCTTCTCCGCTTCTCCTCCGCCTCCTTTTTTTGAAAAAAGGTGATCTTTGTGGTAAACGTTATATCCACCGCTATAGCGGTCAAAACAGGCTTTTATCCATTCGTCGCCGTATGAGTTGTATTTCTCGGCGGCGGCTTTTCTTATTTCCGATTGTACCTTTCCCCTTTCGCCTTTCATCCTTTTGCCTCGTTTCTGTATTGCGTGGGTGTGACGCCAAACTCGTCCTTGAAATAACGGTTAAAGTACCGGGTTGTGTGGAAGCCGACTCTGTCCGAAATTTCGGATATATTGTATTGTGAGTCTTTCAATAATTGGGCGGCGCGTTTCAGACGGATGGAACGGATAAATTCGTTGGGCGATAATCCGAGTATCGATTGAAATTTCCGGTAAAGCTGACTCCGGCTTAAAGCAATATCCGAACTTAAATCATCGACCGAATAACCGGAATTATTGATGTTTTTTTCGACACAAAGCAAGGCTTTTTTCACCAGTTCTTCGTCGATGGAAGAGGTGGTTATCGTGTTGGGCGTTATTTCTATGGTTTTGTGGAATAGCTTTTTACGTTTTTCCTGTTGATCGATGAGCATTTCGATTCGCGTCAGCAGGACTTCAAAGTTAAACGGTTTGGCGATATACGAATCGGCGCCGGATTTGTAGCTTTCTATTTTTGCCTCGTCCGATAAAAGGGCTGTAAGTAAGATAATCGGGATATGCGAAGTTTGAATATCGGTTTTCAAACGGCGGCATAATTCCAAACCGTTCACGACGGGCATCATTAAATCGGAAATAATTAGATCGGGAAATTCTTTGCCGGCAATTTCTTCTCCCTGCTTTCCGTCTGCGGCTTGCCATACTTGAAATTTGACGCTTAATTGTTCGGCCAGAAAATGACGAAATTCCGCGTTGTCTTCCACGATTAATAAGGTTTTTTGTTTTTGATTGTCAGCAGATTCCGTTATGTTTGCCGCGATGTGATTCATCCCGTTTCTACTCTCTTCCGTTTCGCGGTCGGAAACCTGCAAATCTGCAGGAATGAATATCGAAAAGGCGCTTCCTTCATTTAATTTGCTGTTCACGGTGACTTGTCCGCCGTGCAAAGCGACGTATTCTTTCACCAAATGCAAACCGATTCCCGAACCGGCTTTATCCGATTCGTTGTTTTCACTTTGATAGAAACGTTCAAAAATCGTTTGGCGGTCTTTTTCAGGAATACCGCAACCGGTATCGGTAATTTCTATTTTGACAAATTCGCGACCGTCTATTTCCGTAAGCATTATTCCGGTTGATATAAGTCCTCTTGCGGGAGTAAATTTCAAGGCATTGGAATACAAATTATTGATGACTTTACGGATTTTGTTCTTGTCAAAGTGCATAAACAGTTGTTTACATTCGGATTCAAATGTAAAATGAATGGATTTGTTTTCGGCCGCCTCTTTGAAGGCAGTATATACATATTTTGCAAATTGCACCAAATCGTCGCAAGATAATTTCAGTTTTTCGCCGCCCATTTCCAGTTTCCTGAAGTCCAGCAATTGGTTGATCAGACCGAGCATATCTTCGGCATTGCGGTAAACGGACAGCAATTTTTGTTTTAGCGGTTCGTCGCTCAATTGTTGAATCAACGTTCCTAAAGGAGTCATTATCAAAGTTAAAGGCGTACGAAATTCGTGGCTGATATTGGTAAAAAAGCGGAATTTCATTTGGTTTAATTCTTCTTTTTGCCTTTGTTTTTCCATTGTCTGCCGTTTTTCCATGCGCTTGCGGCTGCTCCGGTTCAGGTGAAAAATGAAAGCGGCGATGACGGCTAAAAACAGGAATATGTAGGCGACGACGGCGTAAATGGTAGCCCAAAACGGCGGCGACAGGATGAGGGTGATCGAGGCCGGTTCTTCGCTCCATATCTTGTCGTTGTTAGCCGTATAGACGCTGAAGCGGTATGTGCCGGGCGGCAAGCCGGTATAGGAGGCCGAACCGCTTCCGGTAGAGAGTATTTCGTTCCATTCCTGATCGAAATTTTCCAGCCGGTATTTGAAATAGGTTTTTGCCGGGTTCACAAAGTTCAAGCCCGCAAATTCCAGTGTGATAAAGTTTTCGTTGTAGTTCAGGCGAACAGTTTGCGTGCGGTTAAGCGGCGCCGGAGAATTAAACAGTTTCAGGGAAGTAAATACCGGTTTTGCCGTGCTTGTATTGTAAACGATTTCGGAGGGTTTGAAAACATTAAACCCGTGAATACCGCCGAAATAAAGCGTTCCATCGCTTGCTTTGAGCGAAGAACGGTCGTAAAACTTTCCACTTTGCAATCCGTCCGAATAGTCGAAATTGAGTATTTCAAAGGTATAGCTGCCGTTTGTTCGGCGGACTTCAACCCGGCTGATACCCCAAACGGAAGCAATCCACATCCTGCCGTCGCCGTCTTCTTCTATCGCCGAAATGGAATTGTTCGGCAGTCCGCCGGTAATGTCGATGGTGTAACGTTTGTTTGCTTTCCCGTCCCATATTCTGACGCCTAATTCCGTTCCGAACCATTCCAGCGATCGGCTGTCTTTCAATACGCAATAATACTTCGTGTTGCGGTCGCGGAATTTGGGGTTATCGGGCGTATCCGTTTCGGGAATCCAAACGCTATCGGTTTGAGTATTGTAATAATAAATGCCCTGTTCGTTCAAAACGGCAAAGCAGGAATCGTTTACCGGATAGAACGTATAACTGATTCTGTACGGATTGATTTTCGGGAAGCGTTGATTCAAGAGCGCTATTTCGCCCGTTTGCAAGTTGAGTTCCCCAATGCCCTGATTTTTCACGCTTACCCAATACCGTCCGGCAGGGTCTTCATAAATAGCTCTTGACACGTTTTGATTGGGGTATAAATCCAGGTTTTCGGTTGTCCGGTTATAGGTTTTCAGGGTAGCTCCGTCGATGCAAAAAAAGCCTTCCATATAAGTACCGATCCATATCCGGTTTTTGCGGTCGCGATACAGCGTAAGGCACAAACCTTTGATTCGGTCGCCGAAGATTTTTTCAATCCTTTCCGTACCGGGATAGTAGCGAAATAAACCGTTAGCCGTCCCTGCCAGAATCGTACCGCCTTCTTCTTCCAGAAAACAGCGCACCACTTCGTTGGTCGTCAAGGTTCCGTTTTTCACGGTTTGAACCAATTGAAATTTTTGCATACTGGGGTGGTAATAATACAAGCCTTGAAATAACGTGCCCACCCACAGTCCGTTGTTGCTATCGACCAGTACCGTATGTATATCGTTATCAGACACGCCGCCACCTTTAATTATTATTTTCGGAATAGTTTCCGTTTCAAACGATCCGGCATGAATATAGCGCAATCCCGACCGGGAAGTTCCTACCCACGCATTTCCCTTTTCATCCAAATCCATGCAAGTAAAAAAATTGGAAAGGCCGCTAATAGAAGCTGCCTTTGTCCACGTTTTGCCTGTCCGGTTATAAAAATAAACGGCAAAATTATACATCAGCCAGAGGTCGCCGTTTTCTGCCGGATGAACATACAGTCGGTCGGTTATATCCGAAATAACGTTCAGGAATTGAGTATCCTGCAAAACAATATCGCCGGAAACCGAATCCCAGCAACGGATCAGTCCTTTGGTATAGACGATCCAGTACAGGTTTTTGTATTGTACCAGTTCGCGCGGAACGCCGTATTTATCTGTAAAAGCTTCCGTTTCCCGTGTAATGGTTTTCAGTTCCTGCTTTGAAACGTCGTAAAAAGAGAAAGTATTATCTTCGGTAAGAAACCAGTAGTTTTTAGAATTGTCGATGAATAAATCTTTTATTTGACTGTTGATACCAAACGAGCGGAGTTCGCCGTCGATGTCATAAATAAAGCGGTTCGTATTTAGATCCAGCAGCAACAGATAGCGGCCTTTCATCCAGATACGTCCTTTGTTATCGTAATATTCGCGCGGCGTGTACGGATAATTCCAACTGTATTCTTTCCGTTTGTCCTGATAAAAATAATTGAAAGAAGCGCCGTTATAGAGGTTTAAGATCGAAGCTGTTCTAACAGCCAACTGTCCGTCGGGAGCAATCGTGAGGTTTCGTATCTGGTTGTCGGACAATCCGTCGGCGATATCCAAATGCCGGAACAGGTATTGCGCCTGCATCATTTGAAAGGACGACAACAAGGCAAGCGCAACGGTAATGATGTGTTTGGGTAATTTATTCATTTTTTTTTGCCGCCCTGCCATAAATAAAAAACCTGCCTCATTCTTGGTATTAAAAAGAATAAGACCGGTATTGTTTTTTCTAAAAACATATTTTATAGACACTTTGTAAATATTAGTGCAAATATAGACATTTTTATTACATCCTAAAAATCCGCACGGATTTTAGGTATAAGTTGTTTTTCCGGAAAATGATGCGTACATTTGCGGCGAGTTATCAAATGCAATTACTCTGAAATATATAATTGGGGTGTAAATAAATATCTCATTATCGAAGATTCATCTAAAAATTATAAAAATGAAAAAAATCATTGGTTTATTATTCGTATTTTTATTGATTTCAGGCGTAAATAAGGCGTCGGCATCTGATTTTATTGACAGTTTAAACATAAAAAAAAAGGAGGAACAATCCATGAAAGCAATGCAGGAAGTATGTGATTTTTTGAAAAAGTGTGGCGTTTATTTCATCGCAACGGTAGACGGCGATCAGCCGCGCGTTCGACCTTTCGGAACGGCGGCTATTTTTGAAAACAGGCTTTACATCCAAACCGGCAAAAAGAAACGGGTTTCCAAACAAATGAAAGCCAACCCGAAAATCGA
>JAISNS010000113.1 GCA_031276105.1 Dysgonamonadaceae bacterium | reverse complement strand
TACCATTCTCACGCCTTTGAGCGACACATCGTATTCGTTGGAGTAATGACTGTTTGTATTAGCCCGCTTGTAGCGGCGACGATACAGTTTCAACCATATCGGCTTGCATACAAAACTGTGACTCAACGTCTCTTCTGGATTTGTGTAGCCGTCAAATACTACATCCTCGAAACTTGACAACGCTTCGGGGATAGAGCCCTCCTTTTCCCGCATCTCTATCACCCAACGATCTGAATATTCGTGGGCGTCCCATATCTCAAAATACGCTAATATGTGTGACGCTACAAGCATGCTGCTTACCGTAGAAAATAAACTGTCCGTACTCGGACGTGACAAGCGTTTGCGGCCCATATTTCTTCCGACTTTTATAAGGAACAAAAGTACTCAAAAAAAAATTCATAGCACCTCAAAAAAAGAATTAACCTAAGATTGATTTGTGGTTTTTCCGCTATTTTTTGTACCTTTGCGCCCGATCATAAATATCTATTCTACATGGACAAAAAGATTGCATTGGTACTGGAAAACGGAACGACGTTCGGCGGTTATTCGTTTGGTTATGAATCTCCCGCTGCGGGCGAAGTCGTTTTCAATACCGCAATGGTCGGCTATCCCGAAAGCCTTACCGATCCCTCTTATGCCGGACAAATCCTAACGGTTACTTATCCCCTCGTCGGCAATTACGGCGTGCCGGAAGACCGGATTATCAACGGACTGTCCGAGTTTTACGAATCCGAAAAAATACAAGTCAGCGGCCTGATTATTTCCGAATATTCACACGAATACAGCCATTGGAACGCCTGTAAAAGCCTGGGCGAATGGCTGAAAGAACACCGCGTGCCGGGAATCTACGGCGTAGATACCCGCGCTTTAACCAAGCTGATCCGCGAAAAGGGTTCCATGAAAGGAAAAATCATCTTCGATTCGCCCAACGAAATTGACTTTATCGACCCGTCGCTGGAAAATTTAGTAGCGAAAGTCAGCTGCAAAGAACTGTTGCGCTACGGAAACGGCTCCAAAACCGTCGTCCTGGTCGATTGCGGCGTTAAACACAACATCGTCCGCTGCTTGTTGAAAAAAGACGTTAACATCATCCGGACACCGTGGGACTACGATTTCAATACGCTGGAATACGACGGACTGTTTATTTCCAACGGGCCGGGCGACCCCGAACATTGCCGAATAACGGTCGATCATATCCGGGAAGCCATGAAAAAAGGCAAACCGATTATGGGTATCTGCATGGGCAACCAGTTGCTGGCTAAAGCCGGCGGAGCAACTACCTATAAGTTGAAATACGGACACCGAAGCCACAATCAACCGGTACAATTGACCCATTCTACCCGCTGCTTCATCACGTCGCAAAATCATGGTTATGCCGTCGATACCGCTCAACTGAGCGATGAGTGGGAAATCCTGTTCACGAATATGAACGACGGCTCCAACGAAGGCATCCGCCACAAAACCCAACCGTGGTTTTCCGCCCAATTTCATCCCGAAGCGGCTTCCGGGCCAACGGATACCGAGTTTTTATTCGACATCTTTATAAATAATATGGAGAAAGGGCGAACGGGCGAAAAGGCGAACGGATTCGCGATACCCCCGATCCTTCCTCCTGCCTCCCCCAAGAAGGTACTCCTGCTGGGTTCCGGCGCATTGAAAATCGGAGAAGCCGGCGAATTTGATTATTCCGGCTCGCAGGCGCTGAAAGCGTTGAAAGAAGAAGGCATTTATACCGTTTTAATTAATCCCAATATTGCCACCGTGCAAACCTCCGAAGGAGTAGCAGATAAGATTTATTTCTTGCCGGTTACTCCTTTTTTTGTAGAAAAAGTCATCGAAAAAGAACGACCCGACGGCATCTTGCTGTCGTTCGGAGGACAAACGGCCTTAAATTGCGGCGTAGCGCTCTATCAGTCGGGAATTTTTGAAAAATACAATGTGCAGGTTTTGGGCACTCCCGTGCAATCGGTTATCGACACGGAAGATCGCGAACGGTTTGTCAAAAAACTCGACCGGATTCAGGTAAAATCCATTAAAAGCGTGGCCGTCGAAACGATTGAAGACGCTCACCAAGCAGCCGGCGAACTGGGTTATCCGGTGATTGTTCGCGCAGCTTACGCCTTGGGCGGATTAGGCAGCGGATTTTGCAACAATCAACAGGAATTGCAGCTCTTGGCTGAAAAAGCGTTCAATTATTCCAACCAACTGCTGATCGAAAAATCGCTGAAAGGCTGGAAAGAAATCGAATACGAAGTCGTCCGCGACCGCTACGACAACTGCATCACGGTTTGTAACATGGAAAACTTCGACCCGCTGGGCATCCATACCGGCGAAAGCATCGTCGTTGCGCCTTCGCAAACCCTGACGAACCGGGAATATCACAAACTGCGCGAACTGTCGATCCGCATCATCCGCCACATCGGAATCGTCGGCGAATGTAACGTACAATACGCCTTCGATACGGCGTCGGAAGATTACCGCGTCATTGAAGTCAACGCCCGCCTGAGCCGTTCGTCGGCCTTAGCCTCTAAAGCGACCGGTTATCCCCTGGCATTCATTGCCGCCAAACTCGCGCTGGGCTATGGATTGCAAGACTTGAAAAACTCGGTGACCAAAACAACGACCGCTTTCTTCGAACCGGCCTTGGATTACATCGTCTGCAAGATTCCACGCTGGGATTTAAGTAAATTCCACGGCGTTTCCAAAGAAATAGGATCGAGTATGAAAAGTGTGGGCGAAGTCATGTCGATCGGGCGAAGTTTTGAAGAAGTCCTTCAAAAAGGCCTCCGGATGATTGCCCAAGGTATGCACGGATTCGTCGCCAACAAAGAGTTGGGAGCCGACGACATCGACAAGGCGCTGTCCGAACCGACCGACAAACGGATTTTCGTTATTGCGCAGGCGCTGGAAGCCGGTTATTCTATCGACCGTATCCACGAACTGACTAAAATTGATTTGTGGTTTCTCCGAAAACTGCAATTGATATACCGGACTTCCAAAGAAATAGAACAGTATAACGCTATCGAAACTTTGCCGGACGACCTGCTTCGGAAAGCCAAACAAAAAGGCTTTTCCGACTTTCAGATTACCAAACTGTTGTATAAAAATTCGGATGCGGCGACAGATAAAAAAGCTTGCTTGCGCGAATACCGGAAAAAAACCGGTATCGTTCCGGTCGTCAAACAGATCGACACGCTGGCCGCCGAATATCCGGCGCAAACCAATTACCTGTACCTGACTTATAACGGCACGGAAAACGACGTCCGCTATCTGGGCGACCACCGGTCGGTAATTGTTCTCGGTTCGGGCGCCTACCGTATCGGCAGCAGCGTCGAATTTGACTGGTGTTCGGTCAACGCATTGGAAACGATACGCAACCGCGGCTGGCGGGGCGTGATGATCAATTACAATCCCGAAACGGTTTCGACCGATTACGACATGTGCGACCGCTTGTATTTCGACGAATTAACCTTCGAAAGAACGCTCGACATCATCGAATTGGAAAATCCGCACGGCGTGGTATTATCTACCGGCGGACAAATTCCGAACAATCTGGCGCTTTTGCTGGATAAAGCCGGCGTCCCCCTGCTGGGAACAGCGGCTTCGAGTATTGACAACGCCGAAGACAGGCACCAGTTTTCGTCCATGCTCGACCGGTTGGGCATCGACCAGCCCCGCTGGAAAGAATTGAGTTCGCTGTCCGAAATAGATAAATTTGTGGACGAAGTCGGTTTTCCGGTGCTGGTTCGCCCGTCTTACGTGCTTTCGGGCGCCGCGATGAACGTTTGCTCCAACCGGTCGGAGTTGGAAACGTTCCTGAAATTGGCCGCCAATGTGTCGCAAAAACATCCGGTAGTGGTCAGCGAATTTATCCAAAACGCGAAAGAGATTGAAATAGACGCCGTCGCAAACAAAGGCAACGTGATTAGCTACGCCGTTTCCGAACACATCGAATTTGCCGGCGTTCATTCGGGCGATGCAACCATTCAGTTCCCGCCGCAACGCTTATATGTCGAAACGTTTCGGAGAATCAAACGGATTGCCCGTCAGATTGCGGAAGCGCTGCAAATCAGCGGGCCGTTCAATATCCAGTTCCTGGCGAAAGACAACGATATAAAGGTCATCGAATGTAATCTGCGTGCATCCCGGAGTTTCCCGTTCGTATCGAAAGTATTGAAACTCAACTTTATCGAATTGGCCACGCGGGTCATGCTGGGCGAAACGGTAGAAAAACCGGGTAAAAACGAATTTGAATTGGATTACGTAGGCATCAAAGCCTCGCAATTTTCTTTCTCCCGTTTGCAAAAAGCCGATCCGGTGCTGGGCGTAGATATGGCTTCGACCGGCGAAGTGGGCTGCATCGGCGACGACTATTACGAAGCTGTGCTGAAATCTATGCTTTCCGTAGGGATGCGGATCCCTAAAAAAAATATCCTTATTTCGAGCGGGGAAAGCCGTTCCAAAATTGATTTGCTGAACGCCTGCCAATTATTGCAGGAAAAAGGATATACGATTTACGCTACCGAAGGCACTCACAAGTTTTTATCGGATAATAATATACCGTCTATCCACGTTTATCAGCCCGACGAAGAAGGCAAACCCAATGCACTGGATATGATTCACCAAAAACAAATCGATTTGGTAATTAATATTCCGAAAAACTTGACGGAAGGCGAACTCTCGAACGGATACAAAATCCGCCGGGGAGCGATTGATTTCAATATTCCGCTGTTTACCAATTCGCGGTTGGCGTCGGCATTCATCCACGCTTTCTGCGATATAGATATGGAGAAAATCCCCATCAAAAGTTGGGACGAATACAAATAAATTCAATTATGAGTTATGAATTATGAATTATGAGTGGGCGCGAAGCGACGTTTTATCTTGTCATTGCGGGCTTGACCCGCAATGACAGGATGCAGCATTGCTTTGCGCCCACTCATAACTCAACTCATAATTCATAATTCATAATTCATAATTTTAAAACTCATGTGTGGAATTGTAGGATACATAGGAAATCAGGATGCTTACCCGATTTTGATAAAAGGTTTGCACCGCTTGGAATACCGGGGTTACGACAGCGCCGGAGTAGCGTTAATTGATGGCGATCAACTGAACATTTACAAGGCTAAAGGAAAAGTTTCCGATTTGGAAGAGTCTTGCACAAGCAAAAACATTGCCGGAACAATCGGAATCGCCCATACGCGGTGGGCTACCCACGGCGAGCCGAACCATATAAATGCGCATCCCCATTACTCCCAATCGGCCGATCTGGCTTTAATCCATAACGGAATCATCGAAAATTATGCCGTTCTCAAAGAAGGCCTGAAACAAAAGGGGTACACCTTTCAAAGTCAAACAGATACGGAAGTGCTCGTTCAACTGATTGAATACGTGAAAACGAGCAATAAAACGGATATTTCCACCGCCGTTCAATTAGCATTGAAACAAGTGGTCGGCGCTTACGCAATTGCGGTTGTCGAAAAAAGCAATCCCGATTTGATTATTGCCGCCCGCAAAAGCAGTCCCTTAGTTGTCGGTATCGGGGAAAACGAATATTTCATCGCGTCCGACGCTTCGCCTATCATTGAATATACCAATAAGGTTATTTATTTGGAAGACGAAGAAATAGCCATTATTCGCCGGCAGGAACCGCCCAAAATCGTCAATCTGAACAATGTGCCGAAAACGCTTCAAATCACGCAATTGGAAATGAGTTTGAGCGAACTGGAAAAAGGCGGCTACCCCCATTTCATGTTGAAAGAAATATTCGAACAAACCCGTACCCTGCGCGATTGTATGCGCGGACGCATTAACATCGACAACAATCACGTAGCGCTTTCGGGAATCATCGACAATAAAGATAAATTTTTGAACGCAAGGCGGATACTTATCCTGGCCTGCGGCACTTCGTGGCACGCCGGACTCATCGGCGAATACCTCTTTGAAGAATTTTGCCGCATTCCGGTCGAAGTAGAATATTCGTCCGAATTTCGCTATCGCAAGCCGGTTATCTATCCCGACGACGTCGTGATTGCGATTTCTCAATCCGGCGAAACAGCCGACACGCTGGCCGCTATCGAACTGGCCAAAAATGCAGGCGCTTTCGTCTATGGAATTTGCAATGTTGTCGGTTCGTCCATTCCGCGCCACACCCATTCAGGGTCTTACACCCACGTAGGGCCGGAAATCGGAGTCGCTTCCACCAAAGCATTCACCGCCCAAACGCTGGTACTGATCATGATGGCGCTCAACATCGGCAAAGAGAAAAAAACCATTCCGCAAAAACAATTTGAAAAAATATTACTGGAACTGGATAAAATCCCGGACAAAATCGAAATGATCCTCGAACAAAACAGTAAAATCGAAGATTTATCCAAAATCTTTACTTACGCCCACAATTTTATTTATATGGGACGGGGATACAGCTTTCCGATTGCCCTGGAAGGGGCGTTGAAATTGAAAGAAATCTCTTACATCCATGCGGAAGGCTATCCCGCCGCCGAAATGAAGCACGGTCCTATCGCTTTGATCGATAATGAAATGCCGGTCGTCGTGATAGCAACCAACGGACACACTTACGACAAAACAATCAGTAATATTCAGGAAATCAAAGCCCGTAAGGGGCGGATTCTGGCTATCGTCAACAAATACGACGATAAGGTAAAAAACATGGCCGATTACGTGATCGAAATCCCGGACACGGAAGAATGTTTAGGGCCTTTGCTGTCCATCATCCCCTTGCAGTTACTGTCGTACCATATCGCCGTGAAAAAAGGCCGAAACGTGGATATGCCCCGAAACTTGGCCAAATCGGTTACCGTGGAATAAAGGTAAGAACTAAAAACTAAGAACTAAGAACTAAGAACTAAGAGTTGCTTCGCACCCTCGTTTACTTGTTTACTTGTTTACTCGTTAACTCGTTAACTCGTTTACTTATTCACTTGTGTGTGCTTTACAGCGCCGATACTACATACCGGTAAGTCTGGACACCCAAGAGTTATAACTCTGGACACCCAAGAGTGGTAAGTCTGGACACCCTATACTTATAAGTATGCGATCGCATACCAAAAAAAGCCAAACCGTAAATCAAATTATGCAAATA
>JAISNS010000094.1 GCA_031276105.1 Dysgonamonadaceae bacterium | reverse complement strand
CTTTACCGGTCAGCGAATCCAAATATTCCTGATCGATCATCGCTTTCGCTTTGGCGGCTTCTTCGTGAGTGAGAACGCCCCGTTTTTCAAAGTCCTCAATCACTTTGTAGGCGGCTTCCTGCGCTTCTTTCGGGTCGATTAAGTTATAGGTCTCCAGCGCCGATTGGCGTTCTTTCGCTTTTCTGTCGGAATCATCGGCGGCGTTTTCGGAAAGTTTTTTGCTCAAATCATTCGTCTGTTCACTGGAGATACCCGGAATGGCCAACTTTTTAGTCAGGTAGTTGCGACGCAATTTCAACAATTCCTCCTGATAGGCGCCTTCGGTTAACAGCCCGGTTCGGTGCCGTTCGGCGATCTGGGCTTCCTCTTCGGCTTGTGCGGCGTCTAATTCTTTCAGTTTTTCTCGAACGCCCTTAGCGTCTATTTTGTTCAGATTTTCCTGATGCTGTTTTTCAAGAAGTTCTAAAGCTTCTTTTTGTTCGTCGGTCATGTCCTCTTGCTTCTTGTCGAACAGACCTAATTCCCGGAGACGGTTTTCGTAGGCTTGTTTTTCGGCTTCGACGGGGTCGGCGTCGAGCAAGAGTTTTTTGAGTTTTTTTGCCTGTTCAATTTGCCGGTCAAGTGTTTTTTGATCGATATCGGCAATCTGTTTTTGAGCTTCAATCCGGACGTCTTTGTCGGTAAGAACCGTTTTCAGCAGATCGTTGATTTTCTTTTTCCGCTCTTCATCAAATGTATCCTGCTGTGCAAGAACGGCCTGATTGTAGTCGTATTCGGTTTTGATTTCGCCGGCGAGATATTGTTTCTTGATTTTGGCCATTTCTTCCGAATGGTTCTTTTCGATTGCTTCTAAGGCGTCTTTGAGCGCTTCGCGCTGTTTGGATACTTTGTCGTCGCCGGCGGGCGGTGCGGGTGGAGGAGTGGGTTTTGTTCCATCGCCGCCTGTGCCATCAGGGGAAAGGGATTCAACTTCTGTTAATTCATCTATCAATCCTGCGTATTGGGCTTTGACTGCACGAATCTGTTTGTTCCCCTCTTTAATTTCATTAGACAGTTCGGATACATAAGAATCAATATTGCGTTTAAAGAGTCCTCCGTCTTTATATACATCGACATCAAATTCTCTTGTTAAAGTGTTGTGTATTCGTGTATTTAATTCATCGATGGTATAATTCTCGCCTTCGCCCAGTTCGGTTACCAACTCGTTAATCCTTTTTCGGATGAGATTACGGGTTTCGTTTCCAGCCACCTGTTTATTCACCTTTTCCATCATTTTATCAACGATGGCGGTTTGATTTTTAACAGTAGCATCCATTAATTTTTCAGTAGCTGCATTTCGTATTTTCAGCGTTATTTGCTGTCGCAATTTATCGTTGACAATCTGTAAGGCTTTTCCAATATTGGTTATTTCTCCTTTTTCATCAATCAATCCTTTTAAATAAGGGCCGTATTTTTCAATTATTTTATCCCGTATTTTCCGGTGTTCGTCCGATTCCGGATTTGTTTTTTTGTATGCGTTAAACAAATCTTTAATGTATGCCTGTTCTTTCGACAATTCGGAATTAAACTCTTTTTCAGCCTCTTTGACAGCCTTAATAGCGGAAACGGATTCTTTTGCCTTTCCGGTAAACAATATCAAAGCCGTTACCAATGCCGTAACTCCGGCGATAGCCAATCCAACCAGATTAAGTTTGACTACGGTATTGAATGTGCGCATCGCGGCTGTTGCCCGGGCAATATCGCGGCTCAAAAGCGCTTTCCCGGCAGACATCAGAGCGATGGCAGCCGTGTATAGTTTGGCTCCCAGCGTTCCATTGGCAAGCGTGGCATAATACAATTTCATGGCTGCGGATGCACGAATGGTGTTTCCGGTTGCGATAGCGGTTGCGCCGGCATTGGCCAGGGTGGCCAATTTGGCCACTGTCATTACGGTGGTCGCCACCTTTTGATAGAGTGTATAGGCTTTTATTGCTAAATAATAGGAAACGAAGGAAGCCGTAACCCAAATTACTGCGCTTCCGTGTTTGATTAAAAAACCGGTAAGGGAAGACAACATTTTGACCATGGACCCACCGGAGGAAATAAACTTACTCATGTGGGGCGCAAGTTTTTCTCCCAACTCGTAGGTTAATTCCTGAAACCGTTTCTTTGCTTTATCAATCGTCGCTTGCAGGGTGTTATTCTTTACGTTGGCTTCATTGATAACGGAAGTTCCTTCGCTGAATGCCTTATTTGCCGTTTCCTGTTCTTTCCGTATCTGTTCGATATTAGCAGCTAAAACAGTCAACACGGACGAAGCCCGGGCGCCGTCTAATTTCATCTCTTCGAAAATGGGAGCTAAATCGGCCAGGCCGCCTTTTTTCCCTAATGTTTCCAGCAAGGTTAACAGGGCTTCGTTGGCGTCTTCGCGAAGCAATTTAGTGAAAGCGCTCACTTCCAAGCCGGCTATTTTAGCGAATTTGGCCGGATCTTTGTACAGTTTCATAATCAAGCCGGAGAGGGCTGTTGATGACATTTCTACCTGCTGTGCATTCTGATCGAGAACGGAACCCAAACCAAGGATTTGGGAAATGGTCATTCCCGACTGGTTCCCGACGCCGGCTAAGCGGTTGGCAAAATTGACTAAATAGGGTTCTGCAGCGGAAGAGTTTTGCGCCACTTCATTAATTGCCGAGCCGGTTGCCAACATTGCTTCCTTCAGTCCCATCGCTTCGGCATTGCCGAACATCATAGCGAGTTTGCCGATGTTTTTGATAGCGTCTTCGCCCAAATCTTCACCCAGGGCGACGTTGATGATGTTGCCGGCTTCAACAAAATCAAGGATGTCTTTTTTCGATTTTTTCCCCAAACGTCCGGCGTCGGCGGCCAAGGCGTTGAGTTCCGTCCGGGCGGTACGGGTGTCCCATTTCTTAAATTCTTCGCCAAGGTCTTTTACTTCCGCCCGGGTCATGCCGGTGTATTTGATAACGTCGGCTTCCGTTTCTTCCAGTTCGGCAAAATCATCGACGGCCTTCCGGAGGGCAACAGTCATACCGGTAAGACCGGCTAAACCGGCAGTAATTATTCCAAAATACTTGTTGAATCCGTCGGTTAGTTTGGAAAAAGAAAAGGCGTCCTCCTTCTTTTTCCCGTATTCCCCGGCAGCATCACCCATTTTGGAATACTGTTTTTCAATGGCTTTTTGATACTGTACATGCTCTGAAAGGATAGCTTTTAATTCGGTGATTTTTTTAGTTGCCTCGATGTATTTTGCCGATCCGATGGGCAGTTTTGCCTGTTCGTTGGTTAAGCGGCGGATTTCGGCTTTGATGTCTTTGAGTGAATTGGTAACCTGCCGTCCGTCGATGTAAATGGATATACCCCGTTTTGCAATTTTATTTGCCATTCTATTTCTTTTCGATCAATGCTTTGTCCATTTGTATGAGCATATTATCCAGAACTTTGTCTCCATAAAAATTTTGAGCAATGTCGGCTAATTGGGCTATTCCGGTTTTTATTTCGACGTCGAACCAGTCGACGGGTGTTCGTTTAATTGTCCCGGCGGCATACGTATGCTTCATTTTTTGTATTTCTTTTTCGGTTTTTCCGCTTTTAAGTGCATTGAGGCGTTCACTCATATTGAGTTTTCTGCCTCTTTTGACTTGATTGCCTTCACGGATATACCCGCGTCCAACGCCATAATGAACAAAAACGCCATGCCGCGCAAATGAAAATTGGACTTTATTTGTTGTGCCGTATTTTTTTCTGACTGACGATTGTGTGAAAATCAGCTTTTCTTCATCCGAAAGGCTGTCCGTTCCGATCGGTGCGTTTCGCCGGATTTTATTGCGTGTCCGGATTGACCATTCCTTGACTTCGCGGTTAAATTCTTCTTCCTTTATGAGATTGGGTGTAGTGTTTGTCATA